>CANSWW010000004.1 GCA_947650845.1 uncultured Lachnospiraceae bacterium | reverse complement strand
TACAAACGAAGGATACATAAAGGGTGGGCGATACAGCCTCAGGCGCTCATTATGAGGAAAAAATAATTTTCTCTCCTTTCCCCGAATTGTCGATACATTCAACACCTCAATAAACGCTTCTTCCGCTTTAACAACCAAATATGTCCTGTCATATGTTGGCATTTGCCCGTCCTTAAAGCGAATACGCCCGAGAACGCCTTGTCCCGCAAGAAAACCCATCAATAAATCACCAGCCTTCCCCCGTCCAGATACACGCTGTACGCCTCATCCTCCGCCTCCATCGCGAACCGTTCCAGCTGTTCAATCCTTTCCTCCGTCAATTCAAATCCATCATAAAAAAAGGTCACTCCATTGATCGTTTCGCTGGCCGTCGCCTCCGTAGACGATTCCCGATAAGCGTTCAATATTTCACGCATTTTCTCAATATCCCCTGCCTGCCCCTCGATATCAACAACGGATTTCCTTTTATCGTGAAATCCGTTGGCATCTGTCCCCTTCCGGTAGGCTTCCTTCCAAAAAGTAAACGTATGATTGATCTCTGAAAGCTCCCGCGCGCTGGCATTTCCGAAAATATCCATCACCATGTTGAGAATTTCATATTCCTCTTGCGTAAAATCCGATTCAAAACGATCGCTGTCCTGTTTCAGGCCGCGATAGTCATTCTTATACCGCAAACGCACCTTTTCAACCACACATCCATTCTGAAACGCCAGCACCTCCTCCTCAAACAATGGTTCCCCATACTCTGCTATATGAGCCAAATCAGCCAATACGAGAAGTTTTTGCAGCTTCATATTACCGTCATACGTATCAGGAATGGAATCCGCGCCATTTTTCACAAAAAATTTTGCATAATCATACACATCTCTCATATATGACACTCTCCTTCTTTTTCTCTACCATATTCCGGTAGCCCAAACAGACGATAGCAATCCGGCTGCCCACACTCAATCTCCGTCAAAAAGCTCTACCTCGCCCGCCAAAACCAGCCGCATAAACTCCGTATCCCGCCGTTTCCACGCCTCCGGCCGCAGCGCCGTATTGCGCGCCACAATCTCCTCCGGCCGCGCCCAGGCCAAATGGAACCCCAGCCGCTTCTCACTCTCCGTCATCGCTGTCTCGTGGATCTCCTCCTCCGCCTCACAGGCGTAAAACAGCGTCCGGCACACATATTTCTGCCCCCGGCAGAGGATATCCTCCCGCAGCTCAAGGATTTCCCCCAGCTCGCGCACGGTTTCCGGCCGGATAACAAGCCCCGTCTCTTCCCGTACCTCACGCGCGAGCGCCGTCATCCGGCTTTCGCCCGGCTCCACCCCGCCGCCCGGGATTTTATACTCTCCCGCGCTGCTTTCCTGCATCGCCAGCAGGCCGCCCCGCCGGATCAATCCACGTACCACAAGCTTTTCAAACACCGGCATATCATCGGTATAATCCTTCTGGTCCAATGTTAGCAAACGTCTCATCCCCGCTCCCCCTGTTAGAGACAGTATACCATGTGCTCCGCACATGCTTCTGCCGAAGGCTACACACAATTCGCTAAGGAATTTGTCCCCCTTCGGGCAGACACGAATCGGCGCTGGCATAATGTCTATCGACATTATACCAGCTCTTGCGGTATACCACAACCCGCCCAGGACGATTTTAAGGGGCTTTTCTACTTTTTTTACAGCCTTTTACGCGGTAGGAAAACCCGCCTCCGCTCACAGATCCTGCTTTCGCAAAACACGGCAGCTCATCCGCCAAAACAGCAGCGACAAAGCCGCAATCACAGCGACAAGGCCGCCCACCATCAGGTACACCTGCCCCTCGGTAACATTTTTCAGGTTGATGATGCCGAGCTTCTCCGAACAATAATACAAAAGCATGATCCCCCCAAACGGAAGCAAATAGGTTAACGTCACAATCACCCTGGCCTTCTCCACGCCAAACTTCGTACACAGCAGCAAATTCAACGAGCCCGCCAAAAGCGATACGGCGCCGCAGGCCACGCAAGTCGCCGCGCACTCCTCATAAGGCACGCCTACCACCAGGGAGAACGGAATCCCGAACAGCAGCGTAAACAAAACGCTGCCCGCAATCAGCAGGTACTCCAACACAAATTTTACCGAGACTAGCTGCTCGCGCCGAATCGGAAAGGTGGATGCATAACGGTTCCAGGAATCCGCCACATCGTAATTCAGGCTGTTCAAGCAAAAATTCCCGCACAACACGGTCAGCATCATCCCCAGATAGACTATATTCTTCAATGCAAAGCCCATCGCCACAAAAATCGCCAGGCTCAGAAGCTGCATCCGCATCGTTGTTTTTAACATAACCGCTTCTTTATATAATAACCCCTTCATTGTCCGTTCCTTTCTTCTTGCCCGTATTCTTGGGGCATCTGAGGATACCCCCGCGGCGCTTCCTTAATGATACTTTACCATATAAAGCATAATCTCCTCGATACTGGCCGGGTCAATCACCATCTCCGGCTCCAGGCGTTTCGCCTCCCGGCGGTCCCTTACCAGTACGTCGCAGCCAAAATGGCTGTTTCGCTGCCCGCACACCAGGCTTTTCGGCAGCCGTCCCGCCTGCTCCTTTGCCACATGGGCAATCCCGTAATTCTCCAGAAGATAGTCCTTCTCCTCCTCGAAGCAGATCCTTCCCTCATGGATAAAAACGATGTAATCCGCCACCTTCTCCAAATCGCTGATGATATGCGAGGATATCAAAATGCTGTGGTTCTCCTCCTGGATAAACTCCAGGAAAATATCGAGGATCTCATCCCGTACAATCGGATCCAGGCCGCTGGTACACTCATCCAGCACGAGCAGGCTGGCATGGTGGGACAGCGCTGCCGCCAGCGACAGCTTCATCTTCATCCCCCTGGAAAAATCCTTATACTTTTTCTTCCCGGACAGGTGAAAGCGCTTCAGATAGCCCTCATACGCTTCCTGGTCCCACTGGCGGTATATCCCCTTCATCATCCGGCCGGTTTCCACGGCGTTCATATATTGGGGGATATGCCCACCGTCGAATACTACGCCGACCTGCTCCTTCCACGCCGGGTCCTCCCGCTCCTTTTTCGACAGGCCAAACACCTCCACCTCCCCGTCCTCCAGGCGGATCAAATCTAAAATCGCCCGGATCGTCGTGCTCTTGCCTGCCCCGTTTTCACCGACAAAGCCCACAATGCTTCCCTGGGGAACCTGAAAGCTCACATGGTCCAGGGTAAACTCTTTATATCGTTTGGTAACATCCCGTACTACGATGGCATTCTCCATATCTGTTTATTCCTCCCAAAGCGCGTTCAGGATCTCCAGAAACTCCTCCCTGGAGAGCTTCGCTGCTTTTGCACGGTCTACGGCGGCCTCCAGCTTTTGCTCGATTTCCCGCAGGTTTTCTTCCTTCAGGATCTCCGGGCCCACATCGGCTACGAAGCTCCCTTTTCCTACCACATTGGTGATAAAGCCGTCGCGGGCCAGCTCCTCATAGGCCCGTTTCGTCGTAATCACGCTGATGCGCAGCTCCTTCGCCAAAAGGCGCATGGAGGGGAGCGCGTCTCCGGCGCGTAAATCGCCGCCCATGATCAGCTGCTTGATCTGTGTCGCAATCTGATCGTAAATTGGTTTTCCGTTTGCATTGCTGATAATAATGTCCACGCGTGTTTTTCCTTCCTGTACAGGTCACAGCCGGCGCCGTTTTGGATTGGGTGCCGGAGGGTAGATGAGATAGGCAGCAGAGCCTCCCTGTGCCGTCGCATCAGAGGGAATATTGTATATATCATCTATTTACAATATATCATCATATGTACACTGTGTCAAGGAGAAAATGGGGGGATTTTGGGGAAACGATTTTTGAGGGAAGGAAGGGCAGAGGAACCCCGGCTGTTATGCTCCTACTTTTCCGTGCATTAGCCAAAAGCGGTTTCCCTATAAAATCTAAAAGAAAAATAGCCCGGCGGCCTATGGTGCCTGGGCTGCACTTTCTATAAATAGTTTACGGCCATGATGGCGGCGCCAAGGACAACCAGCACGACGCCGGTGGCACGGTTCAGGGTGGCGGCGCTGGCTTTGTTGGCGAAGCGGGCGGCGATCCGCGCCCACAGGAGTGTGGAAAGCACGCACAGCGCGAGTACCCATAGGTCTGGCGCCCCGCCGATTGCGAAGTGGCTTGCCGCTCCGGTGAGGGCGGTAAAGGCCATGATAAAGACGCTGGTCCCGACGGCTGTTTTTAGTTCGTAGCCGAGTACGCTCGTTAGGATTAGCAGCATCATCATGCCGCCGCCGGCGCCGATGAAGCCGCAGATGAAGCCGACCATGCTGCCGCAGATGAGCGACTGTGCAAACCGTTTGCGCGGGCTCGTCTGCGCCATCGTTTCTTTTGTCGTCATGACGGGCTTGACAATGAATTTTATGCCTAGTAAGAAGGTCATACATACGGAGAAGCTTCCCATGGTTGTACTGGGAACCAGACTGGAGACCCAGCTTCCCACCAGCGTAAAGCACAGCACGGCTGCCATCATTACCAGGCCGTTTTTGATGTCCAGGTTCTTGTTTTTTCCGTACGTGTAGGCGCTGATGGCGCTGGCCAGTACGTCGCTGGCCAGCGCGATTCCGACCGCTTCGTAGGCTTCCATGTGTAAAAATGTGATTAGCATCGGGCTGATGACGGCGGCGGCGCTCATGCCTGCAAAGCCGGTTCCTAACCCGGCTCCGATCCCTGCAACGAAACATACTATAAACGTAAGCATTTGTTATTCCTCCCAAAGGATTTCGCGGACATTTGTTGTGATTTTCGAAAAAACGGCGGACATCCGCTGTATTTCTTCCGGGGAAATCCCGCGAAAGGCTGCCTTGAAGAAGCGTTCCTGCGCGTGGCGGCCTGCTTCTACGGCCGGGGCTGAGGCTGGTAAGAGCCGCAGATGAACCGTTCTTCGGTTCCCTGGGCGATAGTTCCTTTCCAGGTAGCCTCGCTCTTCCAGGGTGGAAACGGATGCCGACACATGCGATTTCGTAAGCATCCGCTGTTCTACGATGTCCCGCGCCGTGTCAAACTCCGGGTTGTTCGCTAAAAAGAGCAAAACGTCCATTTCCGTGCGCGTTAGGCCGGTTTGGCAGCAAACCGGCTCCATCGACTGATTGTAGAGCCGCCGCATCAGCGCCGCCCCATCCCAAAACTCTGTCCGCATCTTTGTCCCTTTCTCCGCAAAAATATAGTTCATTATTGAATTGTTCAATAATGAACTATATTATAGCACCTTATTTATTTCTGTCAAGCCCTTGCTTACGGCAGTTTTACTTGCCACGGGCCACCCTTGCCGGGTACCATTTCTGAAACCATGCGGTGAAAAGGCCCATAAAGACGGGGAGTACCGAGTTGAAAAGCCCAATCAGGCTGCTTAGGGGCGTCCGCATGAGGAACCAGGTGAAAACGGATGTAGCCAGATAGAGGAGGCCCCAAAGCAAGGTCAAAATGCGGTTCGTCTTGATAAAAAGGGGGTTTTGCAGGGCATCCTCCCCGCCGTAGCCGTTCATGGAATAATGCGCTGTGAGGGGGATGCGCCGCCTGGGGCAGGATACGAGCCACATCGCGCCAAAGGCAAGGTACGATGCCGGCAGCATCCACTTTTCCGGGGCGCCGGCCAGCATCGTTACGGAAATAGCGGTCACCAGGGTACCGGCCAGCACATCGTATATTGTCTTTTTATTTCGGTAAAAGAGGAGGGGGACCAACGCGCATACGCCGATGCTGGCCAGGCATCCCCACTGCTTGTGGAAGGCAGGGGCAACCCACAGGGCAATCCAGGGGATCAGCATCGCGCCCATATTTGTGTTTTTCTGAGCAGGGGACGCCTTGGGCGGCGATGCCTGCAAAGCTGAGCCGCCAAAATAGTTGTCCCATGCAAGCATCAGGCCAAAATCGCCTTTTACCTTATAAAGCCCCTGCATCATCGCCTCATCGCCCCGGATCTCCCCGGCCGCGATCGAACGCCATACCGTGACCGGCGTTTCGATTCGTGTCGTTGCCGTGAAGGGCCCGTCCGTATAGACATGGCTTCCCTCCTTTGCCAAGAGGATTTGGTAGCTTTCCCCTACGTCCGTATAGTGCATTTCCAGCACAATGTCCTTGCCGGGATAATTCTCCTTGCGATAAAGGGCTGCCATCTGCCGCGTAAAAATCAAGGTGTCGGATTCCTTCTTGGCGGCAGAGCCGTTTTTCCCTGCCTGGGCGCTGTCTTTGTCAATCCCCCAGCTGGCATCCGCACAGGCTTCAAAGACCTCCCGCGGCAGCAGAAGCTCATCAAGCCGCTCTTTCGTTTCCCCGGAAATGCCGCCTTCCCCGTACTCCTTCCCTGCCTGCTTTACATACGAAAGATACTCGCCCGTGCGCGCGGACAGCTCCGGCACCCGAAACAGCTCGCCCTGCCCGCAGAAAACCGCCGTGTAATTCCCCCTTCCGCACAGATGGTCGAAAAGGCTCCGCACGCCGTCATAATTCCCTTTTGCGGTATAAAAGCCGCAGGTAGAAATCACTACGGTCCGTTTTCCGCCCATATCGTAGCGGGAAGGATGGTTTCCGCTTCCCACCTGGCCTTCCCTTTCCTCCATAAAGGGGAGAACCATGGGGAGCTGGCGGTCAATCAGGTTTTTCAGGGCGCCGGGAACCGTAAAGTAATATAAGGGAAAGCTCCATATGGTAAGGTCCGCCCAGAGCAAGTCCTCGATGACCTGCCCCATATCGTCCTGTATGCAGCACTTCCCCGGCGTACGGTTCCAGCAGGAAAAGCAGCCCCGGCAGGGCTTAATGTCCATACGGCTGATGAAACGCTCCCTGGCCTTAACATCCGCAAGCGCTTCCCGTATGCCCTCCAAAAATGCGGTTGCCAGCCGGTACGTGTTGCTATGCGCCCCTTTTGGGCTTCCGTTTATCACTAAAATATTCATAGCCTTATCTCCCCTCTAACTGCCGGATGCAGTCCGATGCCCATTCGATTTGCATCTGCATGCTCCGCCGCCCGTATTCTACCGTCATTTGCCAGTAAAGCGCTTTTTCCTGCCCGCCAATCGCATTGCCATAGGCCTCTATGATTTGCGGCACGGCCTCTAAGCTTTTCAGGAACAGCCCGCAGCTGTCCCTTACCCGTTCAAAATAACGGATATTCTCTTCGGCGCTTCTCTCGCCCAGGAAAAAACCCTTCATTAACCCCGGCGTCTTGACCCGAAGCCCCAAATCGTCGCCGGCCAGCCATTGCAGCAGCTCCCTTTGGCCTGCCTCCGTAATGGAATACACATTTTTGTCCGGTTTGCCGCTTTGGGGGACAACTGTCTTATGAACCCACTTCTTGTGCTCCAGGCCTTGCAGCTCTCTGTAGATTTGGCTGGTTTTCGCCTCCCAGAAATAATGCAGGGAGTCCCGAAAAACGGCCATGATCTCGTAGCCGGTCATCTCCTGGTAATTGAGCAGCCCCAAAATCCCGTGCTTCAGCATAAGACATGCCCTCCTCTACGTGTGCTACACCTATTATATTCCATAAGTGGAATATAGTCAATCAAAAAGAGAGAGGATATTAAAAAGTACCCTCTCTGCTTTTTGCCCTGTTTTCCTATGCTCTTTTCAGGGGGCAGCCCCCGTCTGCCCTCAGCAGCCGCACAGCAGCCTCTCCATCTCCCGGATCCTCCTGCACTGGGATACACGGATCGCCTCCAAAACCGGCACCAGCTCCGGGCATAGCTCAAAGCGCAGCGCATTCTCCGCCATGCAGACCGCGCCCCGGTGGTGCGGGATCATCTCCCTCATAAAATTGTGGTTTATGCAGTTGCATTCCCCGGCCTCTTCCATCCGCGAAAACATCGTTTCCAAAACCTGCTCGGTGCGCCGCCGGTACAGGCATTGATCCTGTTCGCAATTGCACACCTGGCTGCAGCAGGAAAGCGCTGCCTGCATCTGCGCGATGCCCTCGGTCTGTTCCTCGATGATCCCCTCCGCAAGCCTTTGCAGCGGCAGGTTTGTCGTGTAGCAGAGAAGATTCTTAGACATCTCGATCGCCGCCTGATGATGCGGGATCATCTGCACGATGAAATCATAGGAAATGCTTTCCGTCTGCTCCGCCCCTGCCATCCCGGCGATCATATCCTCCAAAATACAATAATAGCGCTCCAGATACCGTTTTGTATTCTCACTAAGCCTGCACGAATGATCCATTGTCACGTACCTTCTTTTTCTCATTGCTATAAGATACGCTGCAAACGGCTCAAATGTTACCTGGGCAAACACGTTTCCATCTCGGGAATTTTTCATATCTTATTAAAAAAAGCGAAGGTAGATATGCAGACTATTTCCGAACAGGTTCTCGAGGATACGCTATATTCCCGCCAGATTCCGGTGCTTACGTATCGTATTACCTATCCGTCTTTTACTACGACCTGCAATCCCGCCGCGGCCCGGCGCATAAACGCAATTTACAGGAAAGAAGCAAAGGAGGCGGAAGCCTATTGCCGCACCGTGCTGTTTTCCAATGCCGCCGAACAGGCCCGCTATCTTCCGGACGGTTCTTCTTTTCCGTCCTATCAATGGCTTCTCACCTATACGGTCACGCTGAATCAGGGCTGTGTCGCCAGCCTGTATCTGGAGCAATATGCCTATATGGGCGGCGCCCACGGTAATACGGTGCGCACCTCCGATACCTGGGATTTTAAAACCGGTACGCGGCTTACGCTTTCCGATTTTCTGGACGTGGTTTTTCTAGATATCAATTTTCAGGACGCGGCCCTCTTAAATCCGTCCTGGCGGTCGCATCTGTTTCAGGCAATGGAAAGGCAGATTCGGGACCGGCTTCTGGAAACGCCCGGATCCTTTTTTGAGGAGTATCCTGTCCTTTTACGTGAAACATTTCAGCCGAACAGTTTTTATCTGGTTCCCGCGGGCATTGTGTTTTATTATCAGCCCTATGATATCGCGCCTTATGCGACCGGAATTCCTGAGTTTTTCTTTTCCCTGCCGGAGCTTTCTCTCCCTGAAGCGCCAAAAAATCGTTTTCGTAACAGCCGATTACCATAATTCCTGCATAAAACTCTGGAAATACAGCCGCCTTTTCTGCTATAATAAATGCATTGTACAAAGAAAAGGAAGGCCCTTTTCTCAATAATATCGATCTCTACAGAAAGGAATCTTTTATGCTTCGCATTCTGATCGCCGGCTTAAACAGCCAGACCCAAAATTATGTTGCTGCTCTCTCCCTCTCCGGCATGGAGCCCGTCGTTTCCTTAGCGCTTCCGGACGACCTATCTTTTCCGGATTACGACGGCCTGCTACTGCCGGGCGGCGCGGACATTGATCCGGCCCGCTACCGCCAGCCCCTCTGCGGCTCCCGGAATATCAACGAAGAACTCGATCAAGCTCAGTTTGCGATTCTGGACGCATTTCTGCAAACCGGCAAGCCCATCCTTGGCATCTGCAAGGGCCATCAGATTCTGAATGTCTATTTCGGCGGCGATCTGATCCAGGATCTGGAAAACCCTGCGCCTCACCAGGCCAGTCCCGACGATCAGGTGCATCTCACCCACGCAGAGCCCGGAAGCTGGCTGGCACGGCTCTACGGCACGGATTTTGCCGTCAACAGCTCGCATCATCAGGCAGTCGGCCGGCCCGGCCAGGGCTTCCGCGTGATTCAACGCTCCGGCGACGGCGTGGCAGAGGCCATTGCCCATGAAAGCTATCCGCTGCTCTCCGTCCAATGGCATCCCGAACGCATGTGCTATGCGCACCGGCGTGAGGATACCGTGGACGGCAGCCTCGTATTCCTGCATTTTAAGGAGCTCTGCGGACAGAAAGGCTCCCTGTCCTAATTTTACCTGAAACCTGCAAAACGCAATAAAGAAATCGTTCTATGGCCCTCTTTCTTGTCTACTTGGACATTCTTTCTCTGTCCTTTCCGGTTTTTTTGTGATACAATTTTTAAGGAAAGCAGAAAAATATTGATGGGAACCGGTCGCCGCATTCGCGATCGGATTCCATCTTTAAACTGAAAGCAAATAGAATTCCAAACAAAGGAGACTTGCACGATGGAACAGACTTCTCAAGACATTATCCTCTACGTAAATATCCCTTTCTGTCTGCGCACGCCCGCCTACAACCGCCGCCGCCTTTTAACCGGCCCAAGCGAGGCCAGGGCCGAATACCTGAAAGCGCTGGAAAAGGAGCTTCTTTCCGCGGCCGGGGACCTGGACGGCTATACCGTACAGGCCGTCTATGTCGGCGGCGGCAGCCCCAGTATCGTAAGTGCCGACGGGCTGGGGCGCTTACTATTGACGCTGCGCCGCCGGCTGCGCCTGTCGCCGTCCTGCGAGGTTAGCATCGAGGCCATCCCCAATACGATCGGCGTCCCCAGTTTAAGCGGCTGGGCCGTGGGGCATCCGACCCGTATCAATCTGAATATCCAGAGCATTAACCCGCAGGAGCTAACGACGTTAAACTGCCCCTTTGGCGTCCAGGATATCCAGAATGCCGTCCTCTATCTCGATAAGTTCCATATAAACAATGTGAACCTGAATTTGACCTATGGCATTCCCGGCCAGACCCATATCACCTGGAAGCAGACGCTGCGCTCGGCGCTGGAGCTGGAGCCCTTTCATATCACAATCTCCCCGCTTCCCGCGGCGGGGGTCGACGAGGAGGAGCAGCTGGCCCTCTATCGGCTGGCCTGTGAGTATCTGGAGGAAAACGGCTTCCAGCAATATTCGATCAATCAGTTTACCGTCAATCAGGCCTACAGCCGCTACCACCGTCTGAAGTACGAGGGCTGCCCGGTCATGGGACTGGGGCTTTCCGCCCGCACGGCCTGGGACGGCTACGTCTATGAAAATACGTCCGATTACCGCCGCTATATCCTGCACAGCGATCAGCCGCAGGAGATCATCGAGAATCCGCAGGAGGCGGACGCCGCTTATCAAAGCGACCGCTTCCTCTATCACCGGCTCTGTCTGCTGGACGGCTTTACCGAGGAGGATTACCGGAACGCGCTTGGACATGACCTGCCGGAACATGCGCTTACGCGGCTGGCCGGATGGCAGGAACAGGGACTTTTGGAGCAGGGCGAGGGGCTTTTGGCACATGGCGAGAGACGCTTCCGGCTAACGCCGCTGGGACGGTTTCGGTGGAAGCAGGTGTGAATGGCTCTGCCCGGCTAAGACGCAAAAACCCACACGGCTTCCGAATGGAATGTCCGTGCGGGTTTTTTATATTGCTATTGTTCCGCCGATACGCTGCGTCTCCACTTGCGCGTATCCGGCGTGGGAGTCTGTCTCTGCCTTACAGCTTCCCGGCCGTGTGGCCGGCCAGCCAGCCGTGGGTCATCGCCATACCGACGGAGTTGCCGGCGAACGGCGTGCTGTAGCCGAAGCCGTAACGGCCGCCCAGGCAGTTGCCGGCCGCGTACAGGCCCTTGATCGGCGTCCAGTCTTTGGTGAGCACGTTCTGGGAGGCGTCGGCTACGAGGCCGGACATGGTGACCATCCTCGGGCTCGAATTGTGGTCGAGCATGCCGGTTCCGCCATAGAACGGCGCTTTCTCGATCGGGATCATAAAGTCTTTGTCCTTGCCGTAATCCGTATCGCCGTCGGCGGAGTGGCAAAGCTCGTTATAGTGGGCGATGCTGTCAAGGAAGTTCTGCTTTGCCTCGCCCTCGTAGCCCAGCATATCGGCCAGCTCCTCCAGCGTGTTGGCCGCGTATACGGTGGACTGCATGATCTTGCGCTCCGCCAGCTTGGCCTGCGTTACCTGGGAGCCTTCGGGGTTTCCTACCTCCACGGCATCCATGCTGGCCTTGAGTACGTCGAAATAATCGTCCATACCGAAGTTCGGCGCGCCGTGGTCAAGCGGCGCCTTGGCCACCGTCTCTGCCCAGTTGGCATCGGTGACAAAGCAGTTCAGCCCGGCCGGCTGGCGCAGGGCGATCGATACCTGCTGAGGGATCGCCGCCTCGTTGCAGAAGCGCCGCCCTTCGGCATTCAGGGACAGCAAAGGCGTCACGCCCCAGGGGCCGCTGGCCAGGCCGCCCAGGCCCATCCAGCCGCGGGGACTCGGCTCGATCATGCCGCCGGCCCAGCAGCCCATCTTGTGGCCGATCCCGGCGCGGTTGCCGGTACGCGCCCAATCTTCGGCCGTAGCGCCGGCGCGCTCGCCCCACTCCATGCCCTCGTTCAACAACGCCCAGCACATGGCGGGGTCGCCGATGAAATCGCCGGCTGCCAGGATCACGGCTTTGTTGCAGTTGAATTTTACGTATTTGCCCTCCGCGTCTGTCGCGATCAGGCCGGTCACGTCGCCGTTTGCGTTCTGTACGAGGACAACGCCGGAATGCTCGAAGTACCATTCGGCTCCGTTTTCCTGGGTGTACTTGACAATATATTTGTGAATGAATTCAATGTCGTTGCCATGGTAGCCATAGAACTGGGCGTTGCAGGGCCAGGTTTTGTAGCCGCCGCTCTCGATCGGGTAGCTCACGTTGGCCTTGCTGTAGGCAGCTTGTGTGTTGCAAAGAGGGTATTCAAACATGTTGCTCATGTCGAAATCGCCCTCGTCCGGAGCGGGCTGTCCGTCCATATATACCAGCGTCCCTGTTAAATGGACGTTGCCGTCGTTTTCCTTGCGCTCGGCCTCGTACATGTCGTATACTTCCTTGTAGCGGTCAAACATGGGGCCGGACTGCTGCACGAAGTTGCGGATGATATCTGGGTTCACACGGCCGCCGGCGCGTTTGCAGAATTCGGACACGATTTCGCCGGTGTTGTAGGGGCCGAAGCCGCGGTCAATCAGGAATTTCGAGTTGACGTGGCCGATGTCCTCGCCGTACCAGCCGCCCATATTGGCGCCGGTCCCTTCGAGGTCTACAAAAGCGCCCCAGGGCTGCTGCTCGATGACCGCTACCGTTGCTCCCTCGTCTACCGCGCCCAGCGCCGCCATCAGGCCGGCATGGCCGCCGCCCAGCACTACCACGTCGTATGTATATTCCTGGCTGATCTCCGAATCGGCGACCACAGGGGCTTCGCCCAGCCAGTTGCCGGGGCCGCAGTAGCCCGGTACGCGCTCTCCTGCCGCGGCCGGCTGCGGATTGACAACCGGAGCGCTTTCGGCGGCTGTCGTCTCAGCCGCTGCCGTCGTGGCCGGAGCCGCGGTTGTTTCGGCGGCCGTCGTTTCGGGAGCCGCGCCCGTCTCCGGCGCTGCCGTCGTAGCCGCAGCGCTGGTGCTGCAGCCGCCTAATACGCCCATAGCCGCGAAGCTGGCTACGCCGGCTGCCGCGCCCTTTAAGAAATCTCTTCTTGACAAACCCTTTGCCATTTTCATAATCTCCTTTCCTTATTCCTGTCCGTGTTCTCCGGACATAATGGGACACCCTTGTGGTGTTTCCTTATTCCTGTCCGTGTTCTCCGGACATAGTGGGACACCTTTGTGGAATGATATTATCCTATCATTCCTGAAAGAAGATGAAAATAGCCCTTGTCTGGTTAGGCGTTTTTCTTGTTCCCTTAGGCTGCTTTTGATTTTGCCTGGATTCGTTCTCCTTTTGTGAGGATTCGTTTTATATCGTTTCGTTTTTTATCGTTTTCTTTTATCCGGATGCGGCTCCCCTTTCTTGTGGGAACATGATATTGACGGCGAATTTCCCGTCCTTTACCTCGATTGCCATATTGCCGCCGTACTTTTTCGCGGCGTAGCGGATGCTGTCGAGGCCAAAGCCGTGGAAATCCTTCTCGGCCTTCGTTGTGGCCAGCTTTCCTGCCTGCCAGAGAAGTGTTGACGGCTCGCAGTAATTTTCGAACCGCAGGATGAGCCAGCCGGGGCGGGACGAGACTTTCATGGTGATCTCTTTTTGATCGGGAGCCGTGCGTTTCTGTGCTTCTTCGATGGCGTTGTCGAGGGCGTTGCCGAAGATGGCGGTGATGTCGAAGGGGTTCAAAAAGCTCAGGTCGCTGCCGTCCAGCATGAAAATCAGGCGGATTCCTTCGCGTTGGCATTTTTCGTTTTTATCAAACAAGACAATGTCGAGCATTTCGTTGCCGGTCTGAAAGATGGTTTCGTATTTTTTCAGTTCGGCTTTGAGGTTTTGGATTCCGGCCAGGCGCCCTTCGTCGGCCGACAGCTGTTCGAGGTAGGACAGGCTTTTTTTGAGGTCGTGGTACTTTTGGTTGATGAGTTCGATGCTTTCTTTTTTGGTTTCGTACTGGCGGTGCTGCAGGTGCAGGATTTGTTCCATATGTGCCAGGTCGCTTTCATGGCGGCGGGCTTTGAGCATCCATTCGTAGCCCAGGACGCAGAACAGGCCGCAGACGCTGGCCAGTGCCTCTACAAAGATGGCGTCGAAGCCGCGGCTCCAGTTGCCGTTCTGCCCCAGCGATTCGGCGAAGGCGCCGCTGTAGAGTACGGGTATGGCGGCGCTGGCCAGCAAAAGCAGGGGCAGCCAGGAGCTTTTTTGCGGTTTTTCATTCGTTTCTTTCAACAGGAGCCAGGAGCCTTCCTGGAATTTTTCTTTGAAGAGGACCCGTTTTAAGCAGGCAAAAATGAGCAGGTAAACGGCGAACAGGGAGAGGCAGGCGAGCAGCCTCCAGCGCCAGATATTTCCTTCTACCAGGTAATTGGCGCCGTCTGCGAGGATCAGCAGATGGCCGATGATATGGCGCACCGACCGGGTTGACATGAAGATCAGGAGCATGCAGTATATGGCTTCGCGCAGGGACAGGCGGTACACGGCGTAAATCCAGAGCGTTATGGTTATGTAGTATTCGGCGGTGCAGCGGTAGCTGTATACGTCGCGGGTCGCGTTTGCGGTAAGGCTGCCGAGCGACCAGAAAAAAAGAGCCGTTACGGCCAGGAGGGCGAGGGGGGCGGACGGCCAGGGCGCTTCCCGGCGTTTGGGTATGGGCTTCAGCAGCCAGGCGTAAGCACGCATTTCGAGCGCGCAGAGCAGGAAAAGGAAGGCGTAGTCGAGAAATATTTGCATATCCATTAGATTTCCCCTCCCATGTAGTTGGTTAAGGCGTTCAGGAATTCTTTTTTGCGGTATTTGCTTACCAGGACTTCGCGGTTTTCGACCATGGCGCTGTTTTTCATGACCTGGCGTACATGTTCGAGGTTTACGAGGTAGGCTACGTGGCAGCGGAAGAAGCTGTGGGGGCCGAGCTTTTCTTCGAGGCTTTGCATGGGTTCGGTGCAGTAGAAGTCTTTGTCGGCGGTGCGGATGACCAGGCGGCGGTTGACGATTTCTACGTAGTGGATTTCTTCGGGGCGCAGCCTTGTGAAGCCTTTGTCGGTTTTGACTTCCAGCAGGGCGCCTTGGCGCTTTTCGAGGCGTTTTACCGCCTGCATGAATTTGTCGCAGAAGGTGAAGTAGCTGACCGGCTTTAGCAGGAAGTTCATGGCGTTTACGGAGTAGCCTTGTACGGCGTACTGCACCAGGTTGGTGATGAAGATCAGGATCATTTCTTCGTCGCTACGGCGGATTTCTTCGGCGGCCTGCATGCCGTTCATCCGTTTCATTTGGATGTCCAGCAGGGCGATGTCGAAGCCGCGGTTTCGTTCCCGTACGAATTCGTCTCCGTCGGTGTAAAGGTAGGCTTGTATTTTCTTTTCTTTTTCGGCGGCAAAGCGTTCCAGGAAACCGCGGATGCGTTCTGCCTGCTCTTTTTCGTCTTCTACGATGGCGACTCGTATCATGGGGGCTCCTTTGGCCGGCTGCTTTTACTGCCTGGCCTATTTCTGTACGCATTGGTTTTCCTCTCTTGCGTATTGGGCGGGAATAGGGAAAGCCTTTGGGGATATGGCTTTGTTGTTATTATAACCGGAAATCCCGGCTGAATCAACCGGGATTTTTACCGGGGGTGGGGATGGCCTGAATGAGGGGCGGGTATATCTACAGCCCTGCGAACAATTTGTTCTTCCTCTCAATCATTTCGTCGATTTTTTCCATATAGAGCGTTACGTCTTTGATATTTTCGCTGCGTTCGATGCGGCCGTCGGGGTGGACGCGCTTAGAGATGCTGCCGGCGCCGCAGGCGACGATGGTTTGTTTTTCTTCCATAATCAGGATGTTGTAGATGCCTTCTTTCCCGGGGGCGGCGTAGCCGACGTTTTCGAGGTTGCCGGCCATGTTTTTCTGGCGGTAGAGGTAGTAGGGGGAAAGGCCTAGGCTGCGGGCGGCTTTGGCGGCTACGGCCATTGCCTGGTCGGAGTTTTCCATTGCCAGGTGGGCGTACTGTTCCCAGAACTGGTTTAGGCGGGCGGCGCGTTTGATGGCCAGGGAGTGTACGGTGATGCTGTCGGGGCGCAGCTGCCCCAGCTCTTCCATTGTGTGGCGGACGTCGTCGGTGTTTTCGCCCGGAAGGCCGAGGATCAGATCCATGTTGATGTTGTCAAAGCTTAGTGCCCGTGCCAGGCTGAAGGCTTCGCGGATCTGGGCTACGCTGTGGCGGCGGCCGATCAGGTCGAGCGTTTCTTGCTTCATGGTCTGGGGGTTGATGGAAATACGGCTTATGTGGTGGCGTTTGAGGGTGCGCAGCTTTTCTTCGGTGATGCTGTCGGGGCGGCCGGCTTCTACGGTGAGCTCTTTGAGCCGGGAGAGGTCAAGGTGGCCTTCCAGGAAGCTGAGCAGGCGGTCTAGCTGTGGTGCGGTGAGGGTGGTGGGTGTGCCGCCGCCGAGGTAGAGGGTGTCCAGCGTTTTTTCCCGGAAGGCGTTTGCCGTCCAGGCGAGTTCTTTTTCCAGTGCCGTGAGGTAGGTATCGGCTTGTGCTGCGTACCGCTTTAAGGGGTAGGAGGTAAAGGAGCAGTACAGGCAGGTCGTGGGGCAGAAGGGGATCCCGATGTAGAGGCTGTAGCCGTCTGTGTAGTCGATATCTTTCAGGATCTGCTGTTCGCGGCGGGCAATTTCGAGGCTGAGCTGCGTTTTTTCTTCGCTGGCAAGGTATTCTTGTTTCATATAGGATGCAACGGCGGCTTCGCTTTGGCCTTGTTCGAGCAGGTTCATGGCGATTTTGGTGGGGCGGATGCCGGTTAGGGTGCCCCAGGGCAGGGAACTGCCGGTGTCTTGTTGGAGGAGGCGGTAGAGCGCCCGTTTGAGGGCGTTTTTGGCTTCGCTGCCGCCGTAAGGGGGGCAGGGGATGGTTTCGGTGAGGTCGGCTTGGGCGGCTTGGGTGTCGTCTTGGGGGCGCAGGGAGAGGGTTAGTTTGGCCTGGGAGGGGCCGTAGGAGACGCGCAGGCGGCGGCGCCAGGGGGTGGATATATTTTTGTTTTCTTTGTCTGCTTTTTGCGAGGGGGTGCCGTCTTTTGTGCCTGTTTCCTGCGAGGGGGCGTCCCAGGGATGCTTTTCGATTTCTTCGTGGGGGTAGAAGGCCATTAGCAGGCCGCGGATGTCGTATTCGTATTTTTCTTCGCTGATTTGCAGGTAAATCATAGGGGGTTCCTTTCTTTTTCTATAATGGGGTGTGCAGGGTCAATTGGTTTATGCGGGGGAGCCTGGGGGTAGGTGTCCGGTGGGTTGTGCGTTTGGGGTGTGGCGCGTTTGGGTTGTGGCGCGGCCCGCAGTGCACCTCGCCTGCGCTTCGCTTCGGCTCGGTCGCGGGCTTCGCCCTATGAAAGATGGCAAACCGTCATTCGCTTACGTGCAGGCACGACGCGTATGCCGTTTCGCCATCTTTCGCACTGCTCATGGCTTGCGCGCAAAGAACCCGGCAGGTTAGAGGGCTGCCGGGTTGTATTGCTTTTCGTGGCGGATCGTGCTCGTTTCGTTGTGGCCTGGGTAGACGGTGGTTTCTTCGGGCAGGATCAGGAGCTTTTCGCGGATGGAGCGGCCGATTTCAAGGGGCTGGGAGGTCGGCAGGTCTGTCCGGCCGTAGCTTTCGCAGAAAAGGGTGTCGCCGGAGAAGAGCCATTTTTCTTCGGGCAGGTAGTAGCAGCTGCTGCCGGCCGTATGGCCGGGCGTTAGGATCATTTGTATCTGGCTGCCGAGGAGCGTGAATGTTTCGCCGTCTTCCAGGAGGATGTCGGGTGTGAGCGAGAGGGGGCGGCGCTGCCAGGAGCCGGAGAGGTTGGCTTCGGGGTCGGCTAGCAGGGCGCGTTCGGCGCGGGCGGCGTAGGCCGGGGCGTGGGTTTCTTGTTGCAGGGCGGGCACTGCGAGGATATGGTCGAAGTGGCCGTGGGTGAGGAGGATAGCTTTTAGGGTGAGGCTGCGTTTACGGCACTGGCCGAGCAGGTAGGCGGCTTGGTCGCCGGGGTCTATGAGGGCGGCTTCTTTTGTTTTTTCGTTGAAGATCATATAGCAGTTGGTCATGACTGTGCCGACGGTGAATGGCAGGAGTTGCATTAGCCTGTTGTCCTTTCTATGTCTACGATTCCTTCGATTTGGCGGAGTTTTTCTACGAGGGAGTGCAGGTCGTCGCGGTTTTTTGTCTCGAAGGACATGGCGATGGTGGCGATCCCTTGTTTGCTGATCCGGGTGTTCATGGCTTTGATATCGATCTGGCGTTCGGTGAATATCTTGGAGATATCGACCAGGAGGCCTACGCGGTTGTGGGCGTAGAGCTTGATTTCGGCGTAGTAGGTGTTGCCGCCTTCGGCGGATTCTTGCCATTCGGCTTCGATCAGGCGGCCGCGTTCGATATCGGGCAGGTTCATTACGTTGATGCAGTCGGTGCGGTGTACGGTGATGCCGCGTCCGCGGGTGATGAAGCCGACGATTTCGTCGCCGGGTACGGGGCTGCAACATTTGGAGAGGCGTACGGCGAGTCCTTCCATGCCTTTGACGGTGATGCCGCTTTTGGATTTGATCTGGGTGGGCGGCGTGTTTTCGTTTGAGGACAGGGTGGAGAGGACGGCGGCGTCGGTGATTTCTTTTTTGGCCTGCTTTTCGAATTCTTCGAGCATCTTGTTGATGATCTGGCCTTCTTTGAGGCCGCCATGGCCGATGGCGGCTAGCAAAGAGTCCCAGTCGCGGAAGCCGTATTTGTGCAGGACTTTTTCGACGATGGGGGGCTTATTGAGTTCGCCAAAGAGGATGCCTTTGCTTTTGCAGTAGCGGTCGATCAGGTCTTTGCCTTTGGCGATGTTGCTTTCTTTGTTTTGGGTTTTGAACCAGGCGTTGATTTTGTTGCGGGCTTGGGCGCTTTTGGCGATTTTGAGCCAGTCGCGGCTGGGGCCGTTGGAGTTTTGGGAGGTGATGATTTCGACGCGGTCTCCGTTTTGGAGTTCGTAGTCGATGGTCACCAGTTTTTCGTTGACGCGGGCTCCGACCATTTTGTTGCCGACGGCGCTGTGGATGCTGTAGGCGAAGTCGATGGGGGTGGAGCCGTTGGGCAGGGCTTTGACGTCTCCGCTGGGGGTGAAGCAGTAGACGCTTTCGGAGAAGATGTTGAAGTCGGTTTTGACCGAGGAGAGGAATTCTCGGTTGTCCGACATGTCTTGCTGCCATTCGAGGATTTCGCGCAGCCAGCTGAGTTTTTCTTCTTCGCGGTTTATGCCGGCGCCGCTGCCGCTTTCTTTGTATTTCCAGTGGGCGGCGATGCCGTATTCGGCGGTGCGGTGCATGTCGTAGGTGCGAATCTGGATTTCGAAGGGCTGGCCGTTGGTACCGATCAGGGTGGTGTGGAGCGATTGGTACATGTTTGGCTTGGGCATGGCGATGTAGTCTTTGAAGCGGCCGGGGATCGGCTTGTACATTTCGTGGATGATGCCGAGGGCGGCGTAGCAGTCTTTGACGGAGTCTACGAGGATGCGGATGGCGAAGATGTCGTAGATTTCGTCGAGGGTTTTGCCTTGGTTGACCATCTTGCGGAAGATGCTGAACAGGTGTTTGACGCGGCCGTAGACGTCGGCTTGGATGCCGGCTTCGTCCATGTGGCTTTTGACTTCCGCGACGATTTCTTCTACGAAGGCTTCGCGTTTTTCTTTGCGCATGTTGAGGTTGGCCATCAGTTCTTCGTAGACGAGGGGCTCGAGGTATTTGAGGCACAAATCGTCTAGTTCGATTTTGATTTTGCTGATGCCTAAGCGGTCGGCGAGGGGGGCGTAGATGTCCATGGTCTCGGTGGCTTTTTCGTTTTGTTTGGGGCCGGACATGTACTCGAGTGTGCGCATGTTGTGCAGGCGGTCGGCGAGCTTGATGAGGATTACGCGGATGTCTTTAGCCATGGCGAGGAACATTTTGCGCAGGTTTTCGGCCTGGAGTTCCATTTTGTCTTTTGACCAGGACAGCTGTGTGAGTTTGGTGACGCCGTCTACCAGGAGGGCGACTTCGCTGCCGAATTTGGCCTGGAGTTCTTCCAGGCTCATTTGGGTGTCTTCTACTACGTCGTGCAGGATGCCGGCGATGATGCTTTCTTTGTCGAGTTCTAGGTTGGCGAGGATGATTGCTACGTGTACGGGGTGGATGATATAGGGTTCGCCGGATTTGCGTTTTTGGCCGTTGTGGGCGTCGCGCGCGATTTCGAAGGCTTGGCGGATCAGGGACAAATCGTCCGAGGGGTGGTATTTGTGGATGCAGTGTACCAGCACTTCGTACAGGGCTTCGGGGTCGTTGGTGTCTACGGCCGTATCGAGCGTTGTTTCGGTGGCGGCGATGCCTTCTTCGCGGATTTCTTCGCGGATTTCTTCTTGGATTTTTTTCTGTTCTTGTGTCATATTTTCACCTCACTTGCCCCCGGCGGATACGGCCGTTTCCCCTCCGGCCGTATCCGGCTTTAGCGGTAACCGGACAGCGTCAAGAAGATTTGGTATTGATCTTCATGGATATCTTTGGACGCGTTTAGTACTTCTTCAATGTCAAAATCTTGGAACTGGCCGTTTAGGTAGCCGACGGCGCGGTTTTTCTTTCCTTCTAATAAGAGGTCGACGGCTTTGGCGCCCATGATGGATGCGTAGACGCGGTCTTTGCAGGTGGGCGTGCCGCCGCGTTGCATGTAGCCGAGGATGGTGGCGCGTGTTTCGATGCCGGTGGCGGCTTCGATGCGTTTGGCCATGCTGGCGGAGTGGCCGATGCCTTCGGCGTTGACGATGATATGGTGCGCTTTGCCTTTGTTGCGGTGTTCGATGATGCGGTTGATGATGGCTTGTTCGTTGTTGTCGTAGCGTTCGGGCAGGAGCACGTCTTCGGCGCCGTTGGCGAGGCCGCACCAGAGGGCGATGTAGCCGGCGCGGCGTCCCATGACTTCGATGATGCTGCATCGTTCGTGGGAGGTCGAGGTGTCCCGGACGCGGTCGATGGCTTCCATGGCGGTGTTGACGGCGGTGTCGAAGCCGATGGTGTAGTCGGTGCAGTTGATGTCGAGGTCGATGGTGCCGGGCAGGCCGACGGTGTTGATGCCTTGGCGGGCGAGCGCGCCGGCGCCGCGGTAGGAGCCGTCGCCGCCGATGACGACGAGGCTGTCGATGCCGTGCTTGCGGAGGATGCCGGCGGCTTGCTCTTGGATGGATTCTTCTTTGAATTCTTCGCAGCGGGCGGTGTAGAGGACGGTGCCGCCGCGCTGGATGATGTCGGCTACGCTTCGGTAGTCCATGTCTTTGATTTCTTCGTTTAGGAGGCCTGCGTAGCCTCTGAGGATTCCTTTTACATTGAGCCCTTTGGCGATTGCTGTGCGTACGACGGCACGGATGGCCGCGTTCATTCCGGGGGCGTCGCCGCCGCTGGTTAGTACGCCTACTGTATGCACTTTGTTTGCCATATTCCTGTACCTCCTGTGAGAGTCGTCTTGTGTCTCATTGTAATCTATTTTTCAGCGCATTTCAATAGACTTCTCTACCACTTTTACATTTTCTGGGCCAAATTTTTTGCGCAGGTTTGCGAGCAGGCTGTCTTCGATGCCGATGTTCCAGTTGGGGGGCAGGGCTTTGCGGGCGCGTTCTTTTTTTAGGTAGAGGATGACGCGGCTGCTGCCGTCTGCGTTTTTTAAGAGGGTTTCGAGTTCTTTTTGCTGTTGTTCGTAGGTTTGGCGGCTTTCAAACTGAATCCAGAGTTCGCGGGGGGCTGCGTCGAAGGGGAGCATGGATTCGAAGATCAGTTTTCCCTGGGGGTCGTCTCCGATGGAAGTCCTCCCTTTAATAAACACTTTACGGTCTTGAGTAAACATTTCTTTATGTTTTTCGTAGTCGCGGGGGAATACGAGTACTTCGACGCTTCCTACGAGGTCTTCGATGGTGAGGAAGGCCATTAGTTGGTTTGCTTTGGTAGTTTTTACGGTTTTGCCGGTAATCATACCGCCGATGAGGGCGGGTGCTCCGTCGGGGACGGCGGCGTGGCCGTTTTCGTCGTCTACGAGGAAGTCGGTGGTGCGGGCGGTGATGTTTTTTTGCCAGAGGGCAGCGCAGGATTCCATGGGGTGGCCGCTTATATAGACGCCGAGGACTTCTTTTTCGAAGGCGAGGTATTCTTCGCGGGGGTATTCGCCTACGTCGGGGAAGCGGACTTCGAATTCGCTTCGTTCTTCTTGTCCCATGAGGTCGAAGAGGCTGAGCTGGCCGGCCATGGTGGTCTTTTTTTCTTGGTTGCGGCGGTCTAGGAGTTCGAGGCACACGAGCATTTTTTGGCGGCGTGTGCCGGGGAGGCAGTCCATGGCTCCGCTTTTTATGAGGTTTTCCAGAATCCGTTTGTTGACTTCGCCGCCGTCCATGCGGTAGATGAAGTCTTTGAGCGTGGTGAAGGGGCCGCGGGCTTTGCGTTCTTCTTCGATGCGTTGGATTACGTTGCGGCCGACGCTTTTGATGGCGGAGAGGGCGTAGCGGATGGCGTCTCCCGAGACGGAGAAGGCCATCTGGCCTTCGTTGATGTCGGGGGGGAGTAGGGGGATGCCCATCTGGCGGCAGCTGAGGATGTATTCGGATACTTTAGTGTTGTTGTCGATGACCGAGGTCATGAGGGCGGCCATGAATTCGACCGGGTAGTGGGTTTTGAGCCAGGCGGTGTCGTAGGATACGACGGCGTAGGCGGCGGCGTGGGATTTGTTGAAGGCGTATTCGGCGAAGTCCATCATTTCGTCGAAGATGGCGGTGGCGGCGGCTTCGGGGATGCCTTTGCGGATGCAGCCTTCTACGTGTTCTTGGTCGTTGCCGTAGACGAAGTTTTGGCGTTCGCGTTTCATGACGTCGGCTTTTTTCTTGCTCATGGCGCGGCGTACGAGGTCGCTGCGGCCCATGGTGTAGCCGCCGAGGTCGCGTACGATTTGCATGACTTGTTCTTGGTAGACCATGCAACCGTAGGTGGGTTTTAAAATCGGCTCCAGCTGGGGGCAGTGGTAGGTGATGCTTTTGGGGTCGTTTTTGCCTTTTAGGTATTTGGGGATGAACTGCATGGGGCCGGGGCGGTAGAGGGAGATGCCGGCGGTCAAATCCTCCAGGCTCTGGGGCTTTAGTTCTTTGATGAAGGTTTTCATGCCGGAGCTTTCCAGCTGGAACACGCCGTCGTTTTTGCCGGTGCTTAGGGAGTCGTAGACTTCGGGGTCGTTAAAGTCGATATGGTCGATATCGATGTCGATGCCTTTGCTTTGTTTGACGAGGCGGACGGCGTTTTGGACTACGGTGAGTGTGCGCAGGCCTAGAAAGTCCATTTTGAGGAGGCCGAGTTCTTCTAGGAGGGTCATCGTGTATTGGGTGGTGATGGCTCCGTCTGTGCCGCGCGAGAGGGGGACGTATTCTTCGACGGCTTTTTGGCTGATGACGACGCCGGCGGCGTGCATGGAGGTATGGCGGGGCAGGCCTTCTAAGCGCTTGGACATGTCGATCAGGTTGCGGACTTGTTCGTCGTTTTGGTAGGCGCTTGCGAGGTCGGGATTGATTTTTAGGGCGGCGTCGATCGTGACAACTTTCATATTGGGGATGCGGGCGGGTATCATTTTTGCCACGGAGTCGCAGAGGGCGTAGGGCAGGTCGAGGGCGCGGCCTACGTCGCGCACGACGCCGCGGGCGGCCATCGTACCGAAGGTTACGATCTGTACGACGCGTTCTTCTCCGTATTTGCGTACGACGTAGTCGATGACTTCCTGGCGGCGTTCGAAGCAGAAGTCTACGTCGATATCGGGCATGGAGACGCGTTCGGGGTTTAAAAAGCGCTCGAAGAGCAGGTTGTTGGCGATCGGGTCGATGTTGGTGATTTCGAGGCAGTAGGCTACGATGCTGCCGGCGCCGGAGCCGCGGCCGGGGCCGACGATGATATCCTGGCTTTTGGCGTAGTGGATGAAGTCCCACACGATCAGGAAGTAGTCGACGTAGCCCATGCTTTCGATGACGCCGAGTTCGTATTCGAGGCGTTTTCTGAGTGTGCCGTCGTCGCCGGGGTAGCGTTTTTCGATGCCTTCGTGGCAGAGTTTGCGCAGGTAGCCGGCGGAGGTCATGCCGGCGGGGACGTCGTATTTGGGGAGCTTGGGTACGCCGAATTCGATTTCGACGTTGCAGCGCGCGGCGATATTGTGGGTGTTTTCGAGGGCTTCGCGGGCGTAGGGGAAGAGGGCAGCCATTTCTTCTTCGGATTTTACGTAGTATTGGCCGCCTTCGTAGCGCATGCGGTCGCTGTCGCCGACTTTTTTGTTGGTCTGGATGCAGAGCAGGATGTCGTGGGGGGTGGCGTCTTCGGGCATGATGTAGTGGGTGTCGTTTGTGCAGACTAACTCGATGCCCAGTTCGCGGCTCATGCGCATGAGGCCGGCGTTGACGGTGCGCTGGGAGGGGATGCCGTGGTCTTGGAGCTCGAGGAAGAAGTTGCCTTTGCCGAAGATTCCTTCGTAGCGGCGGGCGGCTTCTGCGGCGCGGTCATAGAGGCCGCGTTCCAGGTTGCGGGCGACTTCGCCGGCTAAGCAGGCGCTGAGGGCGATGATGCCTTCGTGGTACTGGGCGAGTACTTCGTAGTCGACGCGGGGCTTGTAGTAGAAGCCGTCGAGGAAGCCGCGGGAGACGATTTTCATCAGGTTGTGGTAGCCGGTGTCGTTTTCGGCTAAGAGGACTAAGTGGTAGTAGCGGTCGTCGTCGCCGGCTTTGCCGCCTTCTTTTACCAGGCGGGAGCCGGGCGCTACGTAGACTTCGCAGCCGATGATGGGCTTGATGCCGGCTTTTTTGGCGGCGCGGTAGAAGTCGATGACGCCGAACATGACGCCGTGGTCGGTGATGGCGAGGCTGTCCATGCCCAGGTCTTTGGCACGGGCAACGAGCTCGCCGATCTTGGCGGAGCCGTCTAGGAGGCTGTATTCGGTGTGGACGTGAAGGTGGGTGAATGCCATGGCGGTGGGGTTCCTCTCTTGTATTGTATTATTCTGGCTTTCGGATTACCCGACACCGTTTTTTATGACAGGCAATCCCATATTTAATATTCTCTTCATGGATTACGACCATCATAGCACAAATCCCCCCCTCTTTCAACCCGTCCGCCCCTCTACTCCCCGGCCACTCTCGTCATCCGAAAGCCCTCCCCATGTACCTTTCTCGATTCCAGTACAATCACAAACGATGCCGGATCGGCGGCCTTCACGGCCTTCTGGATCCGGTACATATCCTTGCTTGTCCCTGCGGCCAAGGCCATATCCTTACTCTCCTGTCGAAAGCCGCCCTCTGCCTTTAAAATCGTCGAACCGCGCAGGCAGCTCTCGCAAAGCAAATCCGTCAAGAAGCGCCCGGAACGAATTATAAACTATAATCCGCCTTGGCTCTTTGTATCCAAAGCAGCATGAAAAAATCCCCGGGTCAAGCTCTAAATGGAAGAAAAATCCCGACAGAATGTCCCAAGCGCCCGGAACACCTGCTCTACCGACGATGCCATATTCTGCCGCGCCATCCCCGGCTCCATGGCCTCGGCAAGCGAAACCACCCCGCGTACGATCGGAAAAAACGCGTCGATCCCCTGCTCATGGCAGGCTCCTGCCTCCGTCCCGATACTTCCTGCAAAAGCAAAAACCCGCGCCCCATAGCGCTTTGCCAGCCTTGCCACTCCCACCGGCGCCTTTCCCATCGCCGTCTGCCCGTCCAGCCGCCCTTCGCCCGTGAGTACAATATCGGCATCGGCCAGCTCTCGTTCCAAACCAATTGCTCGTAGCACAATGTCAATCCCCGGCTCCAGAATCGCCTGCGGAAGATAACTCAAAAAAGCAAATCCAAGTCCGCCGGCTGCCCCGGCTCCTGCCGCTGTCTCTTGGTTCGTTCCCATAAATCGGGCGGTCATGTTGGCATAATGCCGCATTTTTTCGTCCAGCGCTGCTTTTTCTGCTTCCCTTATTCCCTTCTGTGAACCGTAGACAAACACGGCTCCTTGCTTTCCGCACAGAGGGTTCTCCACGTCGCAGGCCACCCGAAACCGGCATTTTTTCAGCAGCGGCGCCGCTCGCTCCACACAGATTTTTTCCAGGTCTCCCAGGCCCGACACGCCGGGCCGGACGGATTCCCCCTTCGCATCCAGCAATTCATACCCCAATGCCTGCAGCATTCCCGCGCCGCCGTCGGAGGTAGCGCTTCCGCCAAGCCCGACGATGAATTCCCGGCATCCCCGGCGCATCGCGTCAAGAATCATCTCTCCCACACCTCGGGTCGTCGCCCGGCCCGGAGCGCATTCCTCCTCCGATACCAGCGTAAGCCCGGCCGCTTCGGCTATTTCCAGTACGGCTGTCCGCCCGGCCGCCAGTATTCCGTAGCGAGCGGTGACCGGCCGGCCCATCGGTCCGGTCACCCTCACCTGCACATAGCGGCCGCCCAATCCTTCCACCAATGCCTGCGTTGTCCCCTCTCCTCCGTCCGCCAGCGGTTTTACCACCGCTTCCGCCTCGCAGCAGACACGCAAAAGCCCCTCCCTGGCCGCGTAGCCGGCTTCCAGCGAGCTCATGCTTCCCTTAAAAGAATCCATCGCAATTACTGCTTTCATTTGCCATCCTCCCAGGATTTTTCGCTGTTTTACTGCCCGTCCCCGTCGTGCCGGGCAAGAAGGTGTCTTTTATATTTCTCAATGCATTCCGTAAACAGTCGTATCGCGTCCTCCGCATTCCCGTCCCGAATATATTCCGTTGTCCGCACCAGCACCTCATATGTCTGCTGTCGCCCAATATACTCGCAATAACCGGTCCAGGCGGATACGGATGGGGTAAAAAACGCGTTCATAATAAACGGCGATACGCAGTTCCCACTCAGGGAAACGATCGTTTTCCGATAGGCAAACAAAGCCGCCGCGAAGGTCGCCGTGTCCAGGAAAAGCGCTTTTTTTACTTCTTCCTGCAATGTCTCCAGCTTGCGGATATGCTCCGGATTTTGCTGTCGGCAAAGGATGCAAAGCGCCGGGCATTCCAGGCAAAGGCGAGTGTCCAGAAGGCTAATCAGAATTTTGGTGTCCAGCACACCGCCCTGGTTGCGCAGGATCGCCAGCAAGGTGTCCAGATTGCCGGTGGTTGTGTAGTCCGCTACGTATACGCCTTTGCGCGACACGACGTCCAAAAAGCCGATCCGCGCCAGCTCCCGGATGCCCTCATGGATGATTGTCTTGCTGATCCCCATGGTGTCCGCCAATTCCCGTTCGGTGGGCAGACGGTCACCGGGCTTTAGTTCGCCGGACAGGATCATTTCTTCGATTTGGGATAGGAACAGTTCTTTGATGGAGGGGGCGGTGATGCGTTTGAAAGCCAATGTGAGGGGACCTCCTTTTCGGGGATTTCTTTTGGCGAGTGCTTTTCTCCACTATAGCATGGCACGCTATTTGCGTCAACAAAAATCTGGTCGGACCATGACCAGAAAAATATTCGCTACTTTTTTGTCAATTCTGTCAATTTACAACCGGTTAAATATGTCCGAAAATAGAAGTATTGACAAAAGCACGACGATTCAGTTGCGTGGATGAAAGGAATTGCCCTCCGCAATCGAAGCGCGCGGACAAAGCCCTGTTTAGGAGGAAGCCGATATGCCGAAGGATATCCGTATCATCGAGGTAAAACGTAGTATTTTTGAGGACAATGATAAAGACGCTGCTTGTCTGCGGGCCAAGCTTAAGGAGAAGGGGGTTTTTTTGCTAAACCTGATGTCCTCTCCGGGCTCCGGTAAGACCAGTACTCTTCTGGCACTGGCTAAAGCGCTTTCCGGGCGTATTCGGATGGGGGTTATGGAAGCCGATATTGACGCCAGTGTGGACGCGGAGGCGATGGCGGCGGCCGGCGTTCCCTCGATTCAGATCCATACCGGCGGGATGTGCCATTTGGACGCCGATATGACGCGCCAGGGCCTTTATGAATTTGGTCTTGAGAATGCGGAGCTGATTATCCTTGAAAATGTCGGCAATCTGGTCTGCCCGGCCGAATTTGATACCGGAGCCGTCAAAAACATGACGATTCTTTCCGTGCCGGAGGGCGATGATAAGCCTTTGAAGTATCCGCTTATGTATGAGAAATGCGATCTTTTGGTTATCAATAAGATCGATGTTCTGCCGTATTTTGATTTTGATTTGCAGAGGGCGGCCGCCTATGCCAGGGCACGCAATCCACACATCGAAATTCTTCCGATCTCCGCCAAGACCGGTGAGGGGATCGAGGCTTTGGCCGACTGGATTGTCGCCCAGGCGAAAAGCTGGCGGGAGGGATAGGACGGCGGTATTTTGCCTGCCGACGGCCCCTGCCAGGGAATGCGACCTGAAAAAGTTTGCCCCTAAATTACCCAAGGAGAAAGAGTATGGAACAGCACACCCCCAAAATTCTTGCCGTAGCCGGCAAAGGCGGCGTCGGCAAAACCTCGATCGCCGCTACCCTTGTCCGTCTGCTCACCGAGGCCCATCCCGGCAAGCGTGTTCTCGCCATTGATGCCGACCCTGCCGTCGGTCTTTCTACTGCCCTCGGGATTGAGGTACGGACCACAATCGACGATATCCGCAAGGCGGTCGTCTCTACGGCAAAAGACGGCGATGCCAAAAGCGCCCTTGAGCTTCTGGGCGAGGCCCGATATCGTATTTTTGACGCGCTCATCGAAACGGACGGCTTCAGCTTCATCGCCATCGGACGACCGGAAGCCGCCGGCTGCTACTGCAAAATCAATTCGTATCTGAAAGAAGTCATCGGCTTCCTCGCGGACAATTTTGACTATATTGTCATCGACGGGGAGGCCGGCATCGAGCAGATCAACCGCCGTGTTATGGAAAAGGTCACCCACCTGCTCCTGATTACCGATTCCAGTAAAAAGGGAACGCAAGTCATACAGACAATCCGTCGGGTGGCCGACGAGCTTGTCCTGTACGAGCGGATCGGCGCCATTGCCAACCGCCTGCCCTCTCCTGAGATCCGGTCCCTGTTGGATATCGGCGACATCCCACTCTTAGCCTGCATCCCCGCCGACCCTTCCCTGGCCGAATTTGACCTCAAGGGCGAGAATGTTTTCTACCTGCCCGCGCAGGCCGCTATCGTCCGGGGCGTCAAAGAAGCCATGCATGAGTGGGGAGGTATCCTGTGAAAGATCTCAAACATTTGTACTATTTTGAAAAACTTCTCGACGACGCCAACAATGAACTTGTACGCAAGGCCCGGGATGACGGCCGCAAGTGCGTCGCCACTCTCTGTGAGAACATCCCCGAGCCCCTTTTAAACCTACCCGGGGTTTTTTCCGCGCGCCTGCGCGCGCCCCGCACCGGCTCCCTTGACATGGCTACCTACTATATGACCAGCTTTCTCTGTGAATATACGAGAGCCATTCTTGAGAGAGCTATAGAGGGCGGCTACCAGTTCGCCGACTGTCTGATCGTGCCCGACGGCTGTTCTATGCTGAATCGCTGCGCCGAAAACATGGAGCTTTTGCACACCATGCAGAAGGATGGTTTTTTCCATGAATATATGGAAATCCCTATGAAGGCCGACGACAACGGCTTAAACCTCTATATTTTACAATGTCAGAACCACATATTGACTCCCCTGGCAAAAACATTTGGCATCGATACGTCCGACGCTGCTCTGCGTAAGGCTGTAGAGGAGCACAACGAGCTCTGCCGCCTGATCCGTCAGATCGGCGAGTACCGCAAGGAGGATGCTCCCCGGATCACCGGCTACGAGTACCACATCCTTACCCTGGCCACCTACGCCGCCCCTAAGGATCTGCTGTTGCCTTATCTGCGGGAGACCCTGGCACAGCTGGCAGACCGCAAGCCCGACGAAAAGCCCTATCGAATCCGCGTACTGCTCGCCGGCTCCGAAGTAGACGACGTGGACGCGGTGCGCCTGATCGAAGAATGCGGCGCCTATGTCTGCGCCGACCGATTCTGTTACGGCTCCTTCCCCGGGCGTGACCCTCTTACCTTAACCGACGAGGAGGATGCCCTTACCCAAATTTGCCGCCAGTACATGTATCGCGGCCAATGCGCCCGCACCATGAACCAGGCAAAAATCCTCGAACGACGCGCCTACATAGACCGGCTGGCTAAAGAATACCGTGCCGACGGCATCATCTGCCAGCAGATGAAATTCTGCGATCCCTGGGCCTATGAACGCATGGTCGCCACCCAGGTCCTGCGGGAGGAATACCATTATCCCGTGCTGTCCGTTGACCGCCCCTACGCCGTCGGCAGCTCCGGCCAGCTTCGCACCCGCGTACAGGCCTTCGTCGAGAGCGTAGAGCTCAAAAAAATCCAGGGAGGATCCAAATAATGGGAAAACAAATCGGAAGCGAACGCCTGGGCGACCTGTATACCAACGGAAAAGTCCGCAGACGCCGGGAATGGCGCGGCCTCAAAGATACCCTCTACGACTACCTGCGCTGGCTCCATATTATGGGCATCCTGGCCAAATTCATCGTCAAGCCCCGCAACATCAAAGCCTTCTTCCGCTACCGATGGATGGCCAATTACCTCGCCGCCCCCATGATGGTAGACCGCCACACCCAGGGGCTCAGGGGACCGCAGCTGCGCATCGCCCATACCGAATTTGACCTTGTCATGGAGGATATCGCCAAGCTGTTAGACAGTCTGTTTCGCGGCGACCGCCGCATCGGCAACGACACGGAGTTCTCGCAAAAGACCGTTCTGATGGATGAAAACGAGATGACCGCCGTCATGATGGGCTTTCCCACTCTGAAATGTTTAAGCCGCGAGACGCCCGCCGTCTATGTCTCCGTTCTTTTGAACCAGTACGCCGCCTGTCACTATATCGACGTGGCCCAGGAATTCGGCCTGCCCGGCGACGTCTGTCCCATGCCCGAAGCCGAGGCCGGCGTCTCGATCGACGACGATTTTCCCGTGCTTGGTGCCTGCGCGATCCAGTGCAATACCACCTGCGACGGCTCCCTCATGGGCAACGGCGTCATCTCCAAACGACTGGAACTGGAAGATAAAATCCCCTGTTTCCAGCTGGCCGCCCCTCTGCGCCACCGCGAGGACGATGTCCAGGAATACGCGGCCCAGGAAATCCGCAATGCCATCCGCTTCATCGAAGAGCACACCGGCGAGACATGGGACTGGGATTACTACTT
>CANSWW010000003.1 GCA_947650845.1 uncultured Lachnospiraceae bacterium | reverse complement strand
ATGAAAAATATCAACGCTAATGATTAAGCCTTCCTGTGACTACTCTGTCTAAGCCCCCAAATCCCTTATCCTTTATAATCCCTCGCCATTCCACCCTTCCAGCGAAGGGACCTCATCCTCCTCGTCAAAGGTCTCCTGCCCCAATTCATTGATCCTCGTATCCCCGGCCTGCCCATACTGGTAGAGCTGATCCAGGAATTCGATCGTAGCCCGGATCTTTGTACGCAGCAGATACCCGCCGGTCCTGGTAGCCGCCGACAGCGTCTCAATCGACACATCCGGATTCCACCCATAAGCCCGGCCATGGAATTCCTGTATACGACGCAGCACCTCATGGATTTCCTCATCGGTCAGTGGCAGCAGCTGCGGCGCTTTGGCAAGCAGTCCCAGCACCGAGCGCATCGGCTCCTGCGCATCCGGAAATACGCTTTCCAGATTCGCATACTCATGCTTGCCCTCAATTACATCCTCCGTATAAGAAGCGCTGAGCGCAAACAGGCTAAAGACAGATTCCAGACGCTCATTCGGCATGAGGAAGGAAGCCATGTTCCGATAAGCGTTCAAGCGAGCCTTTTTGCCCAGCCGGCCCATGAGCTCCGTCTCATCGATGAGGATCACCCATCCGTCATAGCCCATTTGGGAGAACAGATGGCTCATAAAATCAAAGTAATCGCCGCTGTGCTTGGTCTTGGAAAAATTGACATTATAGCGGGCCGGCTGATTGAAAATACGCCGGTAAATTTTCTTGAGCAGCGCATTGCCGATAAAATCGCCTTCCAAATCCGTCTGCAGCAAAAACTTTTCATCCGGATCCTCCGTATTTAAGTAGGAGCGCAGAAGATAGTACAGCTTGTCCGTCTCCAGCTGTTTGGCGGCATAAATCTGCATTTCGCTGGCCAGCGGGCTGTTCGGCGTCATCTTTTCCAGCTCGTGCATGAAGCCGGGCTGCTGGCGTCTGGGCAGATAGGTATTGCGGATGATTTTCTGGTACATGAGCGGCAGCTTGTCAAACGGCGCCTCCTTGCTTAAAGACAGGTAGGAGACGACCATATTCTGAGAATGCGCCAAATCAAATACCGTATTGAGTAAATGCGTCTTTCCCTCGCCGTATTTGCCGGAAATCACCATCCCGGCGGACTTACCGCTCTCGCGGACCGCCTCCAGCCGATCGGAAATGTCGCGCATCAGCCGGGGACGGGCGTCGGCAAAGCACTGCCCGACCGCGCGGGAAGGAATCCCGGAGCGCAGGGCCTCGATAATATGGCGGGCTTGCGTGTCAAACATTCTCATCACCTCCCAGCAGCAGAAGCTGGTTTAACAACCGGGGAATACCGACATTGGCAGTGCGCGCTAAAAGCGCCCGCTCATGGGCCTGGCAGGCCGAGAGCGGCCGGCGGTCGATCCCGCAGTCGCTAAGAACCGCGCACAACCGTTCGGACATCTCACCCAGGACCTCCGGGCCGTATTCCTGGGCGGCCAAACGGTCTAAGTCTATGATATCGGTAAAGCAATTAAAGCGCTGCCCGACAATCTCATTCTGGATGCGCATCCACAGAGCCTGATACGACTTCAGCCCGGCGTTGTCATTGTCCATGAGCTCGCGGTCAAAAGCAAAGAGGAAAAACAAATTTTGCATACTGTCAATGTCGTCGATGAGCTGGCGGATGCTTTCGTAGGTATCCTCCCGCTTGAGCTTCGTGTAACGGATCGGCTCCAGACTGGAGCGGCCAAGCAGGATTTCCAGATTGTCCACCGTGACAAAGAGGCCCGATTTGCCACCCATGCGTATGACCTCGGCCAGGGAGCGCAGCATATGGCGGGCATTGTAGCGGGTAATCCGGCTGGGCGAAAGCCCCAGCCCCCGTAACAGCGCCAGCTTGACCGTGCGGTCGGCGCCCAGCCAGGAGAGAAGCAGCTCCTTATTCGGCTCTTCCAACAGCGGATGTCCCAGGAGGGAACCCGTCAAAAGGCTGCAGGCCAGGGCAAAATTGTTGTCAAGCAGCGGGTTGTTTAAAAACATCTCCCGTAGCTGCAGACGGATCTCGCGGCGTGTCAGCGCGTCGCCCATGCCGTTTTGCGAAAGATAGTCCATGAAGGTCATGCCCTCGGCGATCTCGGCAGGGTCATAGCCCATTTGGCGGATAATCTGTTCGCTGCAGCGCTTTAAGCAATCTAAGAACCGGCACTGTCCAAAGATCTCGGCATATATCTCCCGAAAATCATGCAGCCAGACCTCGCGGGCCGAAAAATGGACGGTGACATAATCCTCTTCCTCGGCCAGCGCTGACATCTGATACAACAGATGCGTCTTGCCGCTGCCGGGCCGCCCGGTCACAAATTTGATCTTGCTTCCGCCTTCGCGGATGTATTCCCTGAGATACTTTTCCCGCAGGAAATCTGTCAGAAACGAAAACCCCGCGGATAAACGGCAAACCAGCGCTCGATCCCGCGGCGCCTCGCCGGCTAAAAGGCGGGCCAGGTCCTGTTCCCTGTCATAAACCGCTTCCATTCGCCATAGCCCTCCTCTTTATTGGTCAACCTTGAAAAAACGAATCGTCGCTAAAAACTGCTCGTTCCCGTCCTGGTCCAGAATACGCAGCGCCTTGGCTGCCTTGCGGCTGGGACCGAACTGGAAACGGCGTCCGTCCTTTAATTCCAGGGAGCGGCAGGCATAGAGCCGGGCCAGGTCAAACGCGTAGCTCTGCTGGTCATAGTCCTTGCGGTAGCGGCTCATAGGAGCCAGGAATTTATAGAGACTTTGCAGGTAGATATCGGATTCCGGATTCTTATGCAGCTTCAAAATCGCCAGGTCGTAGGCCTCCGCCAGCTCCGCGGCAAAGGAAGCGGCGTTGAAGGGGGCTTTCATAAGTCTTTCCTGTCCGGCCTTTACCGTATTGACAAAACTGAGAGGGCGTACACAATGCACCTTTTTGCGATCCAGGTAGATGTCCTGGTTCTCGGCGTCGAATTTGACGCGGTAGGGAAACATTTCATAGACAGGGTATTCGCCCTGGACGTCCACGCCCTTTTGCGCGCAGAGCTCCAGCATCTGCCGTACATATTCGCCATCCTCGAAATAGCTGCGGCTGTCAAAATCATTCAAAGAAGCTTGAATTCGCTCCAGGATATCGGCCTGTGCGGCGACCGCGTCCGAAAATGCCTGCAGATCCTTGTTTAAGGTTCTCAGATCGCCGTTTTCCGTATCCCTCACAAGCGCCTTGGACAACCGCCCGGTTGCGGCCGCTTTGTCTTTTAGTTCCTTTTCCATGCCTTGCAGAGCCTGGTATAAATCTTCGTAATTCATATGTATTCCGCCTTTGTTTGAATTGATTCTTTTTGTATACTAACAAAATTGTCTGAATTCAACTGTTTTCGAAAATATCGGCGATAAATTTTGCGGTCTGCGCGCCGGCATGCTATACTGTAGCCAGGGGATTGCGAAGAAGGAGGCATCATCGCATGGATGTAAGCTTATATACCTGGCAGCGGGACTGTCTCAGGGCCTGGTTTGCGGCCGGGACGCAGGGGATCGTGAGTGTGGCGACCGGTGCGGGCAAGACGGTGATGGCCGCCGCGGCGGTGGAAGCGCTGCAAAGAAAGTATCCGGGCCGGCTGCGTGTGCGTATCGTCGTTCCCACGCTGGCGATTATGAAGCAATGGCGCGATACGCTGCGAAAGAACCGGTTGGCCGACAGCCGTACGCTGGGGTATTATTGCGGATCCCGCAGGGACGCTCCGGAGAGCGCCTGTATGATATATGTAATCAATTCCGCGCGCTATGCGTTGGCCCGCCATGTGCTTGCGGACCTGGAGCAGGGCTTCCATGTACTGCTGATTGCCGATGAGTGCCACCATTACGGCAGCGCGGAAAACCGCCGGATTTTTGAGTTTCTTCCTATGCTAAAAGAGCATGGGGCGCACTATCATGCCTTGGGGCTTTCGGCCACACCGCAACCAGAGAGCCCGGGTTCGGTGCTTACGAAGGCACTGGGCGCGGAGATTTACCGATATGGTTTTTTGGAGGCGGTAAGGGGGCGTACGGTCAGTCCGTTTGCCATTTTGCAGATTGCCCTGTCCTTTACGCCGCAGGAGAGGGAAGAATATGAGGAGCTGAGCGCTTCCCTTGCCAGGCTTTTACAGAAATTGAGAAAATATTGCCCCGACTTAAAAAAACAGTCACGCGCTGCTTTTTTTAACGAGCTCAAACGGCTGGCGGAGGAGGGAGAGGAGGAGACGGCGAGACTGGCCCAAAGCTGGCTCTCTCTTACCTGGCAGAGGAAGGAGCTTCTCTGTCTGGCCGAGGCGCGGATTTTTTGCGTGCTTTGCATTGTAAGGGCGCTTCCGTGCGAGACAAAGATTCTGATTTTCAGCGAACGGATCGCGCAGGCTGAGCAGATGTATGCGCTGCTAAAGGAGCGATATCCGGGACAGGTCGCCTGTTATCATTCGCAGGCCGGCGAGCAGGCCAGATACAATGCGCTGCGGGCGTTTCGTGAAGGGCAGGCCCGGATTCTCGTGACTTGCCGGGCCTTGGACGAAGGGATGGATGTTCCGGAGGCTTCGGTGGGGATTGTCCTCTCCGGAGCGGCGGTGAAACGACAGCGGATCCAGCGTCTGGGCCGGATCCTCAGAACCCGGCCGGGAAAGGAGGTCGCCTGCCTATACTACCTGTACGTGGATCGGTCGCAGGAGGAGCCGTCTTATTTTTCCGATGGGGCTAAGGACTATCGGATCGCGCGGCTTTCTTATGTTCAGGCGGAGGATGTGCTGGTAAATCCGGCGTACGAAGAGACGGCGGCCCGTGTACTGCAGGCCATGGAGACGGCCGGCGTGGAGGAAGAGCGCCGGCAGGAGGCGCGCCGGTGCCTGCAGGAGGGCCTGGCGCGCGCCGACTGGCTGCTGACAGAGGAGCAGTGCGCAAAGAGAGCGGATCGGGCTACGGATACACGAAAGCGCAATTATTGGATCTGTATGAGAGAATTGGCGCGGCAGAGCAGGGATCCCTGAGGGGTATGCTTCGCAAATTCTACGATACGTTTATAAATGAAATGCCGCAAATTCCGCCGTAAAACAACTTGCCCCCCGGCCGTGGATATGGTAAAATAAAAAATACACCATTTGAAAGGGATCTGCCCCGCGGATCCTTTTATACCGGAGGCAAAGATGAAAATAGCAGTGGCGGGCACAGGATATGTCGGCCTGGTGACCGGCGTATGCCTGGCCGAGCATGGACACCAAGTGACCTGCGTGGATATAGACGAGGAAAAGATCGCCCGCATGCGACAGGGCGTTTCTCCGATCTACGAGCCGGGGCTAGAGGAACTGATGAAAAAAAACAGGGAGCGCTTGTTTTATACCACGGATACCTGCGAGGCCTACCGCGACGCGGAGGTTGTCTTTATCGGCGTGGGCACACCGGAGAAAAAAGACGGCTCGGCGAACTTACGGTACGTATTTCAGGCGGCGGAGCAGATCGCAGCCGCGGCGTGCCGGGACTGCGTAGTGGTGGTCAAATCCACGGTCCCGATCGGCACGAACGAGAAGGTGGAGGAGCTGGTTCGCAGAAAAGCCCGTCCGGGCATTACATTGAGCGTCGCCTCCAATCCGGAGTTTTTGGCGCAGGGAACGGCAGTGGCGGATACGTTGCATGCCTCCCGCATTGTGATCGGCGTGGAGGACGAGGCGTCGGGCGAAGTACTGAGGCGGGTTTACGAGGATTTTGACGCCCCGCTGCTGGTGACGAACCGTCGCAGCGCGGAGATGATTAAATATGCGTCGAACGATTTTCTGGCGCTGAAAATTTCCTATATCAATGAGATCGCCAATTTGTGCGAGACGGTGGGCGCGGACATTGAGGATGTGGCCCGCGGCATGGGATACGACAGCCGGATCGGGAACAAATTCCTGCAGGCCGGCATCGGTTACGGCGGTTCGTGCTTTCCGAAGGATACCAAGGCTTTGAGCTGGCTGGCCAGCTTTAACGACAATGAGCTTAAAACGATCAAAGCGACGATCGAGGTCAATGAGAATCAGAAATTCAAGCTGGTAAAAAAGGCGCGTCGTTATTACGACGATTTCCGAGGTCTGACGGTAGCGGTATTGGGCCTGACCTTTAAGCCGGGGACGGACGATTTGCGGGAGGCGCCGTCATTGGTCAGCATTCCGATCCTTCTGGATGACGACGCACGGGTAAAGGCCTGGGATCCGGTCGGCGTGGAGAATTATAAGAAACACTATCCGACGCAGATTGAATATTGCGCGACGCCGCAGGAGACGTTAGACGGTGCGGATCTGTGCCTGATTTTTACGGAGTGGCCCGAGGTAAAGGCCTTGGCCCCCGCGGATTTTCGCGAGCGGATGCGCCGGGCCATTGTAATCGACGGGCGTAACTGTTATCCTTTACGGGCGATGGAGGGCCAGGGAGTGACCTACGACAGCATCGGAAGGCGGAGAATTGTCGAATAGATTCAGGTGACAAAAGCAACAATCTGTGCTATGATGGAAAACCGGGAGGTGTAAGATGCAGGGTAGGACGCAGAAGCAGATTGTTTCGATGGAAAAGCTCCATGAGATCGTCAATTCCGGTATGCTGTGCGGCTTGTGCACAGGCGGTGTATTCGGCGGGGCGGAGATGGGATTTGGCCGGACCGAGGGGGAATACACACTCTGGAAGCTGGAGTATGCAAACGGACAGAGAGAGAATTTATACACGCTGAACTAGAGGTGGAATTAAGAATATTTGGAAGAAACCGATGAAATACAGATATCTGGAAAAGACATACTGCCATGGCAGTTATCCGCTTATTCCAATGGAACCGGGAGACGAGTATGTGGCGGAAGGCGCGGTACGGTTTCATCTGGCTGCCATATGGATCGACATAGAAGAAAAACCGGAAGAATTTACGTTGGGCGAGCTTTTGACAGCGGAGTACATAGAAGAGCTGAAGGAATTTAGCGGAACCGTTCCGGAGGGCGACGATGATCTGGAAGAGCCGTTGATTTTGGCGGAATACGGGCCGGATCACTGGAGTATCCTGGACGGCTGGGGACGATTGGCCCGGGCCGCGGCCGAAGGCGTGGAGATTTTGCCGGCCATACGGCTGCCCTCCGAACAGGCCATGCGGTATCTGGTGGAGGAGGAGGATGTCCGGCGCTATATCGAGCATTGGAATTTCAAAGCCGCTTACTGGGAGCGCCGTGATCGGATGAACGGTCTGCTGAAAGAGGACAGGCCGGAGTTTACGGAGATTATAGCGGATGCCGAGGCGACCTGGCAGGCCATTTTGGCCGCGGCCGCAGGAAGGCGGATCGAGATTCCGGTGCGGTGGAACCGCTGGTTTTCCATCCACGGCGACGGAAAGAAGGTGTATATCGGAGAGGCGAAGCATATGATGCCGGTATGCGCGCTGACCTTTGACCGGATTGTCCGCCCCAAGGAATTCCTGGCGATATTCCCGCTCTACGAAGAGTGGGAAAGCGCGGCGGAGGAAGAAGAGATCCGCAAGCGGGCGCGGAAGATCACGATCAGCTATGAGTATATATTTGCGATGATTCGTCAGTTCGCAGCTACGAAACCAATGGATTCATAAAGCAGTGCAGAGGAGAAAAAAATGAGTTTTATCAGCAAAATCAGTGTGTGGATGAAGGGTGCAAAGGTGTGGATCGCCGCCAATAAGGTAGCGGCCGGGATCGCGGCCGGCGTGTTTGTGGCCGGAGGCACGGCAGTGGCCTTGGGCGCGGCCTCGGTTTCGCAGCCGGCGGCAGAGACGCAGATGGTGGAGACCTCGGGGGAGGCTGTGTTTGTGCAGGGAGAGCTCTCGAGCGAGGACATCGAGGCGGCCTATGAACCGAGCCTGCTGCGCGGCTCGCTGGTAGGCCAGCCGCTGTTGGATTCCATGTGGGAGTCTCTGGAAGCGCAGTATGCTTCTTCCCGCCCCACGGTAGCCGCGACGACGACGACCGAGGAGGAAACGACGACCGAAGAGGAGACGACGAAGGAGAAGCTCCCCAAGGTGGAGATTCCCGAGGTAGAGGTAGCGCCTGTCAATGATAAAGAAGATAAGCAGCCGCAGGACGACGGGGATAAGGGTACGTCGGAGAAGGTGGATATCTCCGATATCGTAAATAACGACAGCTATGAGAATGTAGGCCGTTCCTACGGAATCGACGTCTCCAAATGGCAGGGCAAAATCGACTGGTCGCAGGTGGCAGCCAGCGGAGTGGAGTTTGCAATGATCCGGATCGGCTATCGCGGTAACCAGAACGGCGTGATTGTGGAGGATCCGTATTTCCGCGCCAATATTAAGGGCGCGCTGGCCAACAATATCAAAGTCGGCATCTATTTCTATTCCCAGTCCATCAACGAAGCCGAGGCGCTGGAAGAGGCGGCCTGGGTGGTGGATGTGATCCGCAAATATCAGATTACCTATCCGGTCGTTTTTGACTACGAAGGGATCGGCAAAAACCGTATCAAGGACGTGGACAAGACTCAGCGCAGCAAAAACGCGGCCGCCTTTTTAGACTATATCCGCAAGGCCGGCTACACGCCGATGATGTATGCCAGCAAGAACGGCTATAAGAACAACTGGGATTTGGGTATCATCGGCGGATGCAAGATCTGGCTGGCCCACTATACGTCCGGCGGCCTTGACACGCCCAGCGATTACAGCGGTACGTATCATATGTGGCAGTATACGAGTAAGGGCAATGTCCCCGGCATCCGGGGGAGCGTGGACATGAATGTCGCTTACTTCTCCTATTCCAATACGCCGGATCCGACGATCGGCAGTCTGACCTATACGGTTACCGATGAGACGGGAGCGCCGGTAGCGGGTGTGACGGTCAATATGAAGGGGGAGGCAATCCGCAAGACGCTGACCGCGGTCACCGACGGCAACGGCGTGGCGTCCTTCGGCAGCGTGGTGCTGGATCACTATGACGTTTCCCTGTCCGGACTTCCGGAAGGGTATGAGTCGACGGAAGAATCAAAGGCGGAAGTGGAGTTTGGCAAGGCGGAGAGCAGCTTCTCCGGTTCCCTGAAGGTGAGAAGGGCCTGCGCCTCCAGCGTAACATATACGGTAAAGGATCAGACCGGCGCGGCAGCGGCCAACGTGGAGGTCACGTTAAGCGGCCAGGCCAAAGCAGGCGGCAATGTCAGCATGACAACGACGACGGGCGCAGATGGCAAGGCGGTGTTCCAGAACGTACCGTTTGGCAGCTATGAAGTCTATGTTTCCAAGGCTCCGGAAGGATATCAGGCATCGGACAAGAAGGCGGCGGTGAGCGTTGCGTCGAAGGATGCGGTAGCGGTGAACGAAGCGCTGACCGTGACCAAGAAGGAGGAAGCAACGACGGAAGAGCCGACGACGGAGGAAACGCCGGCCGAGACGACAACAGCACCGGAGACGCCGGGTGAGACGACAACAGCACCGGAAACGCCGGCCGAGACGACGACGGCAGCACCGGAGACCCCGGCCGAGACGACGACGGCAGCGCCGGAGACCCCGGCCGAGACGACGACAACGGCGCCGGAGACCCCGGCCACAACGACGGCAGCGGAGACGCCTGCATCTACGACAGAGGCTGCTGCTGCCGAGAGCCCGGATACGGAAGCCCCGAACCAGGAGGGGGAGCCGGCAGACAACTAGTACGAAGGGAAATCCTGAGGCAAATTTCATGAGGTATCATATCGAACATGCAAAGTATAAATACGGCCAGCTGACCATTACCGGCTGGCTGGCCGGGGATACTGCGGATGCAAAGACAGCTGTCTGGGCAGAGGACTTTCAGGGCAGGCGGCTTGCAGGCGAGCAGACGCGGACGGAACGAGAGGATGTAAGAGAGGCACTGTTTCCCCAGGAGACGCAGTGCCTTTTTGGCTTTCGTATCAAATTCCCGTTGGCGGCCGGTGCGTCTTTTTTTCTGTGCCTGCAGAGCGGCGGGCGGAAGCGCCGGGTCAAATCAAGCGCCCGAGAGGTGGAGAGAAGGCAAGGAATCCCGGATAGCTGGAAGGCCCGCCTGAAGGAAAGGCTGCGAGGCGGCCCGGAGAAGGGAAGATTGGAGAAGGAGCCTCCGGAGAGCGGATGTCCGGAAAAGGTACATTCGGAAAAGGCGGGGCGGAAAAAAATACCGGCGTCCAACGCCGTGCCGGTGAAGTTCAGTATCGTCGTTCCGGTCTACAATACGGAGCCGGAGCATCTGGCGGATTTGCTGGAATCGGTTTATCGCCAGAGCTACGAAAGCTGGGAGCTCTGCCTGGCGGATGCAAGCCCGCGGCCCCTGAAGGAGCGCTGCCGGGACAAGGACGATCCGGTGTCGCGTCAGCTGCTGCATTTCCTTACGGGCCCGCAGGTAAAATATGTGCATCTGCCGCAAAATCTCGGTATTTCCGGCAACAGCAACGTAGCACTTTCGTTGGCGGCCGGCGATTTCATTGTGATGGCAGATCACGACGATATTTTGACAAGGGATGCGCTGGAGCGGATGGCGCAGCTGATTCAGAAGCGGCCGGACGCGGATTTTATTTACAGCGACAGCGATCTAACCGACCATGACAACCTGTATGACTACAATGTCCTGCGCAAACCGGCCTGGTCGCCGGAGACGCTTTGCAGCGCGAATTATATCACGCATCTGTCGGTGGTGCGCGCAGCCCTTTTGCGAAAGCTGGGCGGATGGCGGACGGAGTATGACGGGGCGCAGGACTGGGATCTGTTTTTGCGGATCGGCGAGCATAGCGGGCGAATCTATCATATTTCATCCGTTCTCTACCATTGGCGGGCGGCGGCCGGCTCCACGGCCAGGAATGTGGCGGAGAAGCCCTATGCCAGACAGGCGCAGCTGAAAGCGGTGCAGGATCACCTGACACGCTGCAGGATGGGCGGCAGGCCGGTGTTTGCGGATGAGGGTCGTACCTGCCTTCGCGTGGAGCGGCCCGAACAAACGGCAGTAAAGGATGTGTGGATTCGCACGGCGCCCGGCGTGGAGCTGGATGCGGAGACCATAAAAGAGCTGCGCTTTTGGGCTTCTCAGCCCGGCATCGGCGTTGTGTGCCCGCGGATCGTGGACGCCAAGGGGCGGATTGTGTCGCAGGGGCTTTTGCTGAAGAAGGAGGGGCCGGAGCCTCTGTTTGCCGGCCGCTTTCCGGGGACGGCAAACGAGTGGGGGCATACGGACTGGTATCGCAACCATGTGGCGGCGGAACCGGCTTGTTACGCCATATCTCGCGCTGTGTGGGAGCGCGTGGGCCCGCCGGATGAGGGGCTGGGCGAGCTGGCGCTTGCGGATTTCTGCCTGCGGGCCGAAGCGATGGGGTATCGCAGCCTGATGACCCCCTTTGCCGTGGTTCGCGGTGAGGAAAGTGCGGCCGAACGCATCTGCCGGCAATGTTTGGCCGGCTATCGAAAGCTGTACAAAAAATATCATCCGGAGGAGTGAGGATGAAGGCGATCCGATATTATATAGATAAATCCGAGCTTTTGGAGCAGACGGCCCATGTCACGGGCTGGGCGCTGTCCCTGACGGATGAGCCGCTTACCATACAGGTAAGGGAGCGAGGCGGGCAGCCGGTGGAGGCCGCTTTGCGCCGTTTGTCGCGCCCGGATGCCAGCCGGGCCGTGCTGGGCGACGATCGCCGGCCGGACTGTGGTTTTGACGTCAAGTTTTCGTGCGATCCGGCCAAGCGTTATGAATTGGTCTTTGACAACGGCCGGCAAAACGTACGCCTTGCGCTGAGCGCGGCGGCCCTGAAAAAAGAAACGGGGCAGCGTTTTTTGCCGTTTCGCCGCATTGTACGGATGACGTCCGCTTCGATGGCGGCCGACGATCTGCGATATCTGCTTCGCAAAGGCCCGGGCGCTTTGAAGGAGCGCTGGATCCGCCGCTATGAAACCGATGAGAATAAGTATATGCGCTGGCTCTTAAAACATGTGAATTCTCAAGGGGAGCAAGCCGCGCCGGGGCAGACAACCGGCCGGCCGATGCCGGCGGGAGCGGCCGCCCCCCTTGTCAGCCTGCTGGTCCCGCTGTACAATACACCGTTAAAGTTTTACCGGCCCTTACTGGAGTGCGTGACCGGCCAGACCTATGAAAACTGGCAGCTGTGCCTGGCCGACGGCAGCACCGACGGGATCGACCGACAGAGCTGCCTGCCAAAGGACAGCCGTATCCGCTACCGGAAAATGTCCGGGAACATGGGGATTTCCGGCAACACCAACGAGGCGCTGTCGATGGCCGAGGGCGAGTGGATCGCCCTCATGGACCATGATGATCTGCTGGAGCGGACGGCGCTGGCGGAGATGGTGCAGGCCGCCCGTTCCCAGGGGGCGGATATGGTTTATTCGGATGAGGATAAGGTGTCCCTGGACGGAAAGCATTTCTATGACCCGCATTTTAAATCCGATTTTAATCCGGATTTACTCCGCTCCAACAATTACATCTGCCATTTTTTGATGGTCAGACGCGATCTGGCCGTGCGGGCCGGCGGCTTTCGCAGCGCGTTCGACGGGGCGCAGGACTATGACTTTATCCTGCGAGTCAGCGAGCTGGCAGGGAGGATCGTTCACCTGCCGCGTGTGCTGTACCACTGGCGGATGCATCCCTTGTCCACGGCGGAAAACCCGGAGAGCAAGGGATATGCCTTTGAGGCGGGGCGGCGGGCGATCGAGGAGCATTTACATCGCGTCGGCCTGTCCGGCCGGGCGGAGAGTACGGACCGTCCCGGCTACTATCGGGTGCGCTATACGGTTAAGAACCGCCCGCGCATATCGGTGATTATTCCTAATAAGGATCAGGCCGCGCTGCTGCGCACCTGCGTGGAGTCGATCCGCGCCCGCACCGACTGGCCGGATTACGAGATTATTATCGTCGAAAATAACAGTACGACCGAGGAAATCCGGGAATACTATCAAGAGCTGTCCGCCTGGGAGCGGGTGCGGATCCTTACCTGGGAGCAGGAATTTAATTATGCGGCGATCAACAATTTCGGCGTCAGCCACAGTACGGGCGAATATGTCGTACTGTTGAATAATGATACGGAGGTCATCACGGCGGACTGGCTTACGGAGATGGCGGGAATTGCCGCCCGTCCGGAGGTCGGCGTGGTCGGGGCCAAGCTGTTTTATGAGGACGGTACGGTGCAGCATGCCGGAGTGGTGATGAAGCTGGCCGGCTGCTGCGGGCATGTGTTCTACGGAGCCGAGCGGGAGGATCCCGGCCGCTATGCCAGGGCCGGCGTGATTCAGGACTACAGCGCGGTGACGGCGGCCTGCCTGATGTGCCGCCGACAGGTGTGGGACAGGCTGGGCGGTCTTTCCACGGATTTTAAGGTCGCGTATAACGATGTCGATTTTTGCCTGCGCGCCCGCCAGGCCGGCTACCTGGTGGTTTTTACGCCCTATGCCCAGCTCTACCACTATGAATCCCGTACCAGGGGCTATGAGGAGGGAAGCGAGAAGCAGGCTCGTTTCCGGCATGAGCAGGAGCTTTTAAAAACGCGCTATCCGCTTTATATGGAGGAGGGCGATCCCTATTACAACCCGAACTTGACGCTGATTGCCCCGGATTTTGCGCCTGCGTTTCTGCACGAGGGGGCACAGGAATGAGGTTTCTATGGAAATACAGGAAGAACGAAAGCCGAAATCGCTTTTGAAAAAGACGATTCTCTATTTTAAGAAGAACGGCGCGAAAAAGGGCTTTAAGAAAATCCACAATAAATTTTTCCGTCTGGAGACGGTTAGCTATGAGAAGTGGCAGAAGGGTGCTCTTCCCTCGGCCCATGAGCTGGAGCGGCAGCGGCGGGAGGCGGCGTCCTGGAAGGCGGAAGCGGCCGGGCAGGGGAAAGAGGAGAGCGCCGGGCGATACCCTCTTTTTAGCATTGTCGTGCCGATGTACCGCACGCCGCCGGAGTACCTGGAGGCGCTGGTTCTATCGGTGCGCGCGCAGACCTACGACCACTGGGAGCTGTGCCTGGCCGACGGCAGCGAGACGCCCTGCAGCGCATGCTTCGGCGGCAAGGAAGAGGACGAGCGAATTCGTTACCGTTTTCTGGAGGGCAATCAGGGGATTGCCGGCAACACCAACGCGGCGCTCTCCATGGCCGTCGGGGATTTCATTGTCCTGGCGGATCACGATGATTTGCTGTCGCCGGACGCGCTGTACTGCTTGGCCCGGGCGATCCGCGCGGACGGTACGGCGGATGTGCTGTATTCGGATGAGGACAAGACGGATAAAAACGGAAAAAAGTTTTATGATCCGCACTTCAAGCCCGACTTCAACGAGGATCTTCTGCGCAGCCTGAACTATATCTGCCATCTGCTGGCCGTACGCCGGAGCCTGGCGGCGGAGGCGGGGGGCTTTCGGGCGGATTATGACGGGGCCCAGGATTACGATTTTGTGTTTCGCTGCACGGAGCGGGCGCGGCGCATCGTCCATATTCCGCGGATTTTATATCACTGGCGCTGCCATGGGGCTTCCACGGCGGAAAATCCGGAGAGCAAACGCTATGCCTTTGAGGCAGGCAAGCGGGCGCTGGAGGATCATTACGCGCGGCTGGGGATTGAGGCCCGCGTGGCTCACGGGCAAAAGCCCGGCATGTATATCACGCAGTATGCAAGGCCGTACGACCCGTTAGTATCGGTTATCATTCCCAATAAGGATCACACGGCGGATCTGGATCGTACGATCCGTTCCGTGACGGCCTGCACGTCCTACCCGAAGCTGGAATGGGTGATTGTGGAGAATAACAGCGTCTGTTCGGAGACGTTTTCTTACTACGAGTCGCTTGCACGGGAATTTGCGAATGTCCGGGTCATTACCTGGAAGGGAGAATTTAATTATGCGGCGATCAATAATTTCGGGGTGTCCCAGGCGTCGGGCGAGTATCTCTGGTTTTTGAATAACGATCTGGAGATGATTACGGACGATTGCGTGGACGGATTGTTAAACCCCTGCATGCGCCCGGAGATCGGCATAGTGGGGGCGCGCCTGTATTATGGAGACAATACGGTGCAGCACGCCGGCGTGATTGTGGGGCTGGGCGGCGTAGCGGGGCATGCCTTTGTAGGGCAGCCGCGCTTTGACTGCGGCTATATGGCCAAGGATTGGTGCACGCAGCGGCTGAGCGCCGTGACGGCGGCCTGCCTGATGATGCGCCGCCGGGTCTTTGAAGAGATCGGCGGATTCTCCGAGGAGCTGGCGGTGGCCTTTAACGATGTGGATTTGTGCCTGAAGGCCGGCCGCGCCGGCTACGGCGTTTTGTACAATGCGCAGGTGGAGGCCTACCATTACGAATCAAAGACCAGGGGGCTGGAGGATACGCCAAAGAAGGTGGCGCGTTTTAACGGCGAGATGGACTTGTTTAAGGAGAAATGGCAGAAGGAGCTGCAGGCCGGCGACCCGTATTACAATGTAAACCTGACGCTGGCCCGCAATGATTTCACACTGCGCAATCCCTATGAAATCGACTATGAGCAGAGGGTCAAATAAGATGAAAACGACGGTAGTGATACCTAATTACAATGGCAAGCATTTTATGGCGTCCTGCATGGAGGCGTTACGGCGCCAGTCGCAGCCGGATTTTTGCGTGCTGATTGTCGATAACGGTTCTTCGGACGGGAGCGTTGCCTGGATGGAGGAGAACCTGCCGGGACTGCAAACGATACGGGAGGGGGAAAAGCTGCCGGCGGCCGGCCAAAATAAGGCGGCGTTATCCGGTGCGGAGGGTGGCCCCCCGGTGTACGTGATGCCGCTGACGCAGAATACCGGCTTTTCCGGCGCCGTCAACGCCGGGATCCGCGCGGCCGTCACGCCCTATGTGATTCTTTTAAATAACGATACCGAGGCGCAGGAGGACTATATCCGGGAGCTGGAGCGGGCGATCGAGCGCTCGCCGCGGATTTTTTCGGTCAGCAGCAAGATGATACAGCTTTACGATAAGGGACGGATGGACGACGCGGGCGATTTGTACACGGTGATCGGCTGGGGCTTCCAGCGGGGCGTGGGCCAGAAAAGCAGCGGCTATACGAGGGCGCGGCGCATTTTTACGGCCTGTGCGGGGGCGGCGATTTACCGGCGCGACGTTTTTCGAAAGATCGGCCTTTTTGACGAGCTGCACTTTGCCTACCTGGAGGATCTGGACGTCGGCTACCGGGCGCGGATTGCCGGCTATGAGAACTGGTACTGCCCGACGGCCGTGGTCTGGCATGTGGGCAGCGGCACCAGCGGTTCCAAGTACAATCCCTTTAAGGTGCGGCTGGCGGCCCGCAACAGCGTGTACCTAAATTATAAAAACATGCCCTTTTTACAGCTTTTGGTCAACGCGCTGCCGCTGGCCTTTGGCTATGCCGTTAAAACGCGCTTTTTTACGAAACGCGGCTTTGGGGAGGACTACCGGGCCGGCCTCAAGGAGGGCTTTTCGACGCTGGGGCGCTGCCGCCGCGTGCGGTTTCGCCTAAAGAACCTGGGGCGCTACCTGAGGATCGAAGCAGAGCTTATAGGCAATACGTTTATCTATGCCTGGGAGTATGCCAAACGGCGTTTTGTGAAACTTTAAGAAACCTTAAGAATTCCAATTTGGCGTTTTTCCTTGCAATCTGAGCCGGTTTAGGGTAATATATCGAAATAGGGAATACTAAGGATTATCCCGTTGTTCGACTTTACAGATGTGATTTCAGGAGAAATACCGTGATTAAGGAGAATCAAAAGCGTCTGAATAATCTGGCGGTGCTGCTGGATGCGCTGGTTGCCGTGGCTTCGTACCTGGCGGCCTATCTTTTGGTATTCCGTTTCCAGGTTTTCAGCGCCTTTATCGGTCCGGCCCTGCCGGTTTACAGCTTCCGCGGCTATATGTCGGCCCTGCTGTTTCTGGCGCCGGCCCTTTTATGCGCTTATTGGGTTCTCAGGCTGTATACGCCTAAGCGCGTGACCCAGAGCGCCAAGGAGATCAGCAGTATCATCCAGGCGAATTTGATTGTCCTGCTGGTATTTTCGCTGATTCTTTTTTTGGGCAAAGAACGGCTGCAGCATTTTTCGCGGCCGATGCTGGCATTGTTTTTTGTACTCAACACGACAGGGGATGTGCTGTTTCGCTACAGTGTGCGCCGGCTGTTACGCCTGTTTCGCCGCAAGGGGTACAATCAAAAGCACGTGCTGTTAGTCGGCTGCAGCCGGGCCGCGTTTTCGTATATTGACCGCACGATGGAAAATCCCGTATGGGGCTATAAGATCCGGGGGATTCTGGACGACAATACGGACTGGGGGTACGAGTACCGCGGCATCCATGTGATCGGGGCGACCTCGGAGCTGGACGACATCCTGTCGGTAAACCGGTTGGACGAGATCGTGATTACGCTGGGACTGCAGGAGTACGACAAGCTGGAGCATATCGTCGCTGTCTGTGAGAAATCGGGCGTCCACACCAAATTCGTACCGGATTACAATAATATTATCCCCACGCGCCCCTATACGGAGGATCTGCAGGGCTTGCCGGTGATCCATATCCGCCACGTGCCGCTGACGGATTCCTTCAACGCGACGATTAAGCGCGGGATGGACCTGGCGGGCGGCGTGGTCTGCCTGATCCTTTTTTCACCGGTGATGCTTTTGACGGCCCTCATGGTAAAGTGTTCTTCCCCGGGGCCTGTGATCTTCCGCCAGGAGCGGGTGGGCCTGCACAACCGGGCTTTTGCCATGTATAAGTTCCGTTCCATGCGCGTGCAGGCGCCGAACGAGGAGAAAAAGGAGTGGACCAAGGCCGGCGATAACCGCGTCACGAAGATCGGGCGCTTCATCCGCAAGCTGAGCATCGACGAGCTGCCGCAGCTGTTTAACGTCATCAAGGGCGATATGAGCCTGGTCGGGCCGCGCCCGGAACGGCCGTTTTTCGTAGAGAAATTCCGCGAGGAAATCCCCCGCTATATGATTAAGCATCAGGTACGTCCGGGCATGACGGGCTGGGCCCAGGTCAACGGCTACCGGGGCGATACGTCGATCCGCCGGCGGATTGACTGCGATTTATACTATATTGAAAACTGGACCGTAGGGTTTGATATCAAGATCCTGCTTATGACGGTCGTTCATGGTTTTATCAATAAAAACGCGTATTAACAGGAGGATGTATATGGCAAGGAAGCGAGAGGTCGACGTGCCCTCCGTCCAGCGCCGGAGCCGCCATCTTACGGAAGAAGAGATTGCGGACCGCCGTCGCCGGGAGAGGGAGCGCGCGCAGCTGAAAGCGAAAAAACGCCGCCGGCGCAAGGCGATCGTACTGGTATTGGAGGGCCTGGTGCTTTTGGTCCTGCTGGGGGTCATTTTTTTGCTCGGAAAATGGGACAAGATCATCAAGGCCGATTTTGCGAAGAACGAGGTAAAGATAAACGACGACCTGGCGGAGGACACGGTGCAGACCTTAAAGGGCTACCGGACGATCGCAGTATTCGGAACCGATGCCCGCGACATGAAAACGGAAAAGGGTCATTCCGACGTTGTGATGCTGATCTGCATCAACAACGAGACCGGGGACATTAAGCTTTTGTCCGTATTCCGCGATACGTTTATGAATGATTCGGAGGACACCTCGGCGTTTCGTAAGCTGACGACCATGTATTGGCGCGACGGCGCGCTGGGGGGGTTGGGAGCGCTGAACCGCAACCTGGATTTGAACGTAACGGAATATGTGGCGGTCAACTGGTACGCGGTGGCCCACGCGATCGATCTTTTGGGCGGCATTGATTTGGAGGTGCCGGAATCGATGATGAAATACATCAACGGTTACATTCAGGAGACGGTGAAATCGACAGGGATTTATACCGATCCGAGCGAGGGCGACTATCCGGAGTCCGACTATATCTACGGCCCGGGCTATCAGCATTTGAACGGCGTGCAGGCGGTGGCCTTCTGCCGGATCCGTTATATTGACAATGACTATGGCCGGGCGGAGCGCCAGCGGCAGGTGGTCAGCCTGGCGTTAGAAAAGGCGAAGGCCAATCCGGCCGCCCTAAACAGCATTGCCAACGAGGTGTTCGGCTATGTGTCGACCAATCTGGAGATCAGCGACATTTTGTCCCTGGCCGGAGCGGTCGCCCGTTTCAATATCATCGAGACCGCGGGCTTCCCGTTTGACCGTCAGTCCAAGACCGTGGACGGCGCCTCGTTCGTATTTCCGCAGGGCTTGGAGCAGAATGTCATACGGCTTCATCAGTTTTTGTACGGCAACGACGACTATCAGCCGTCGGGCACGGTAAAGTTTATCGACGAATATATAAAAGAGTATTCCGGAATCGGCGAACCTTGACGAATGGCCGGATGTAAGCGGAATTCCTGCGTGGGCGGGAGTTCCGTTTTTTTGAATTTTTTTAAAAGTTTTTACACAGTTTAAACACAAATGACTTTTATAGTATAGGCATATCGATAAAACGCAAAGGGAGTGACGATATGAACGAAGAATATAACACCTATTATGATAACCGCGCGGACGATTCGGTGCCGGAGGGCGGGCACAGGCGCCGGAGAAAGAAAAAAGGCGTCGGCCGTATCGTCGTAATTACGCTGGGGATGTTTTTGCTTGTCACCGTAGCGGCGGTCGGCGGCTACAGCGTCCATACGATTGTGGAGCAGCTGACAGCCGGACGGGAGCAGGCGCAAACACAGGAGACACAGCCGGCGCAGAAAGACAGCGTTGTCTCGAATCAAAAGCCGCAGGAGTCCCCGATTCAGCAGCAGGCGACCGCGGCGGTGGATCAGGGACAGACCGCACCGGTGATTCTGACCGACGTATCCAATGTGGTGGAGGCCGTGATGCCGTCGGTTGTCTCGATTGTAAATTCCGGCGTATACACCTCGCAGGGCGGTTTCGGTTCCTTCTGGGACCGGGGCGTTACGGAAATCCCTACGGAGAGCAGCGGTTCCGGCATTATTATCGGCCAGAATGACAATGAGCTTTTGATTGTGACCAACAACCACGTGGTGGCGGACAATGATAAGCTGACCGTCCAGTTTGTGGACGACAGCACCGCGGAGGCGACGGTGAAGGGCACGAAGGCCTCTTCCGATATCGCGATTATTTCCGTACCGCTTGAGCAGCTTTCCGATGAGACAAAGAGCGCTATTACCATTGCGAAGCTGGGCGATTCCGACAATCTGAAAATCGGACAGGGCGTGGTGGCGATCGGCAATGCCTTAGGCTATGGCCAGTCGACGACAGAGGGCATTATCAGCGCTCTGAACCGGGAGGTGACGACCAGCGAGGGCAATACGCTGACCGTGCTGCAGACCAGCGCTCCGATCAATCCCGGCAACAGCGGCGGCGCGCTGCTGAACGCCTACGGCGAAGTGATCGGCATCAACACGGCCAAGGTCATGGACACCAAGGTGGAGGGCATCAACTACGCAATCCCGATTTCTTCGGTGATCGATCTGATTAACGATATGATGGACTGGGAGACGCGCGGACGGGTATCGGAGGAAGAAGCGGGATACCTGGGAATCCAGCCGATCTCGGTCGATAAGAAATCGGCGGAAGCCTACGATATGCCGATCGGCGTGTACGCCTACGTCGTAGTCGAGGGCTCCCCGGCCGCGCTGGCGGGCATGCAGGAGAAGGATATCATCACGCATTTGGACCAATACCCGATCGAGAGCGTGGAGGAGCTGCAGAATGCCCTGGCATATTTTGCCGGCGGCGATACGGTGAATGTCACGGTCCAGCGTCTGACAAACGGCTCCTATCAGGAAATGGAGCTGGAGATTACCCTTGCTTACAAGAGGGATTATGCGAATTAGCAGAAATTCCGTTTAAATATTGTATCATTTCCCTTTTTCTCTGAAAGAGCCGTCCGGTGCTGCCGGGCGGCTTCTTTCGCGACGGCGAAGGGCTGCGGGCGGGACTTTTAGAAAAACTTTACTTGTAACGGCAGGGAAAGTCATGTATACTTTGATACAGCAGGGTTATGGGACAAAAGGAGAATATACGAAGATGAGCGAAGAAACGAAGGTTCCGGAGGATGAGTACGAGAAGGTCTGTTTTATTTGCCGCCGCCCGGAGAGCCGGGCAGGCAAGCTGATCCATATGCCCGGAAATATGGATATCTGCTCGGACTGCATGCAGAAGGCGTTCAATTCGCTGCAAAGCGGAAGCCTGAGTAATTATCAGGAGATATTGAAAAATTATCCCGGCATGGGCGCGGATCTTTTAAATTTAAACGAGCTGGGCTTAAACAGCCCGGAGGTGCCAAAGCGCCAGAAGCTGAAAAAGAAGAAGAGCCAGGAAGAGAGCGCGCCGCCCGTATTTGACCGCAAACAGATTCCCGCGCCGCATCAGATGAAGGGGCAGCTGGACGAATACGTGGTGGGACAGGAGCAGGCCAAAAAGGCGGTCTCGGTAGCGGTGTACAACCACTACAAACGGATTTCGGCCGATCCATCGGACGGGATCGAGATCGAAAAGTCGAATATGCTGCTGATCGGCCCGACCGGCAGCGGCAAGACCTATCTGGTCAAGACCTTAGCCAGGCTTTTAAACGTGCCGTTAGCGATTGCCGACGCTACGTCGCTGACCGAGGCCGGCTATATCGGCGACGATATCGAGAGCGTGATTACCAAGCTTCTGGCGGCGGCGGACAACGACGTAGAGCGGGCGGAGCATGGGATTGTCTACATTGATGAGATCGATAAGATCGCGAAGAAGAAAAATACCACGACCCGGGATGTCAGCGGGGAGTCGGTGCAGCAGGAGCTTTTGAAGATGCTGGAGGGGGCGGATGTGGAGGTGCCGGTCGGCTCCAACAGCAAAAACGCGATGGTGCCGATGACGACGGTGAACACGAGCCATATCTTGTTTATCTGCGGCGGGGCGTTTCCGGATCTGGAGGAGATTGTCAAGCGGCGGCTCAACGAAAAGGCGGGCATCGGATTTGCCGCTTCCGTAAAGGATACCTTTGACAAGGATAAGAATATTTTGTCTAAGACGACGACCGAGGATCTGCGCCAGTTCGGCATGATTCCGGAGTTTTTGGGGCGTTTGCCGGTGCTGGTGGCGTTGGAGCCTTTGACGAAGGAGTTTATGCTGCGGATCTTAAAGGAGCCGCGCAACGCGATCGTGCGCCAGTATCAAAAGCTGCTGGCCATGGATGAGGTGCAGCTGGTTTTTGAGGAGGAGGCCTTGGAGGTGATCGCGGAGCGGGCGATGGAGAAGGAAACCGGCGCGCGGGCGCTTCGCTCGATCATCGAGGAGTTTATGATGGATATCATGTATGAGATTCCCAAGGATGACAATATCGGCACGGTGACGATTACCAAAGAATACTTGGAGCATACCGGCGGCCCGCGCATTACCATGCGCATGCGGTGAGCAGGGAAAAATCTTCCCTGCTCGATTTAGGGCAGGTCGGTGTATATTTTCAGGGTTTTATCCATATAATAGAAAAAAACTGTGGAGTTTTTCTGCATGCCCAGCCAAGAACAGCAGCGCCGTCAATGCTCAGAGCGTATTATGTCTGAGGATTACGGCGATTTTATTCTGGAATATTTGTTTCAGGGGCCGATTGAAAGCCGGCCGGATACGTTTTGCAGCCAGGAAGTGGACGATCGGTTTTTATCCTTTTATGTTCCGAAGAATCTTTGGGAACCTTTGAGCTATAATACGATTCCCTATGCGATGGTGCCGAAGCTGTTTACGCTGCAGGACAGCAGCAGCATGACGGCGGCCGGGATTACGCAGGTACGCCAGTCGGCGCTGGGACTGACCGGGCGGGGGATATTGCTTGGCGTCATTGATTCGGGGATTGACTATTTGAATCCGATGTTTCGCTGGCCGGACGGCAGCACGAAGATTGCTGCGATTTGGGACCAGACGATCAACGACGGGCCGCTGCCGGAATGGATGGCCTACGGCTCGGAGTACCGGCAGGAGCCATTTAACGAGGCGTTGCGTTCGGATTCGCCGTATTCGATCGTGCCGTCCCGGGATTTGGACGGCCACGGGACGTTTATGGCGGGGATTGCCGCCGGGACGGAGCAGCCGGACGACGATTTTATCGGGGCCGCGCCGGGGGCGGCGCTGGCGATTGTCAAGCTGAAGCCGGCCAAACAGTATTTGCGGGATTTTTTTGCGATTCAGCCGGGCGCGGAGGCGTATCAGGAAAATGATATCATGCTGGCGGCTTCGTATTTGTCGCGCCTGGGAATCCGTCTGCGGATGCCGTTAGTCATCCTCTGCGGGCTGGGGACGAATTGGGGCAGCCATACGGGCAACTCGCCGCTTTCGCAGACGCTGGCGACTATGGCGGAGCGGCCGCGGGTATCGGTGGTCGTGCCGGTCGGGAATGAGAACGGGCTGGGACATCATTTTCAGGGACAGATCAGCGAGGAGGGCGGCTCGCAGGAGGTGGAGATACGGGTAGCGCCACAGGAGCGGGGGTTTCAGACGGAGCTATGGTCGCTGGTACCGGACCGCTTTACGGTGTCGATTCTTTCGCCGGGCGGGGATTATGTGCCGCAGATTCCGCTGCGCTTGGGGCAGAGCCAGACGGTCAAATTTCCGCTGGATAATACGACGGTGGATGTCAGCTATCGGTTTTTGGAGGTGCGCTCGAACAGCCATCTGGTTGTGATGCGTTTTTTGACCCCTTCGCCCGGCGTGTGGACGGTGCGCGTGGTGAGCGAGGAATTTTTGACCGGGGAATTTCAGATGTGGCTTCCTTGTCAGGGGTTTATTCGGGAGGAGACGTCGTTTTTGGCGCCGAGTCCGGATACGACCCTGACGGTGCCTTCCAGCACGGAAAATCTGTTGGGAATTGCGGCGTATAATCATAACAGCGGCAGTATTTATATCCGCTCGGGACGAGGGTATACCCGGGTGGGGGCGATTAAGCCGGATCTGGCGGCGCCGGGCGTGGATATATACGGGCCGGGATTGAATGGGCAGTATGTGCGTCGAAGCGGCACCAGTATGGCGGCGGCGCATACGGCGGGGGCGGCGGCTTGCCTGCTGGAGTGGGGTGTGGTGCTGGGGAATCAGCCCTGGCTGAACAATGACGCGATTCGGGCGTTGCTGATCCAGGGGGCTACGAGGCGGCCGAATTTGGCGTATCCGAACCGGGAATGGGGGTACGGGACGTTGAATTTGTATGGGATTTTTACTACGTTGTAGGAGAGGAAGCGGGCAGGGCGTTGTCCGGCTTAAAGGGCGTGAAAGCCGGCCGCTTTGCGCCGCCGGCGCTTTTGCGCCCGCTGTCCGGGGCGTTTACGGAAAAACTGAATGACAGAAAGCGAAAGACGGTGTATAATGGACAGGAGAAATTTGTAAATGGACAGGCCCGTTTGACAAATAAATCCCGAAGGAGGAAGTCTTTATATGAACAGTTTTACATTCCATATCCCTACAGAGATCGTGTTTGGTAAGGATTCGGAGTCTTTGACGGCTTCGCTGGTGCGCAAATACGGCGGGAATCGTGTGCTGATTGTCTACGGCGGCGGCAGCGTAGTTCGCAGCGGGCTGCTGGAAAAGGTCTGCCGCCAGTTTGAGGAGGCCGGCCTGGAGTACAATACGTTGGGCGGCGTGCACCCGAATCCCCATCTGGAATTTGCCAGGGAGGGCGTGAAGAAGGCGCTGGCCTGGGAAGCGGATTTTATTCTGGCGATCGGCGGCGGCAGCGTGATTGACACGGCGAAGGCCATTGCCCACGGGACGGCGAATCCTGATATCGATATCTGGAAGTTCTGGCTGCGGGAGGCGGAGCTGACAAAGACGCTGCCGGTCGGCGTGATTTTGACGATTGCGGCCGCGGGCAGCGAGATGAGCGATTCGTCCGTGCTGACGGATATGGAGAGCGGCGTAAAGCGGGGCCTGGGCACGCCGCTGAACCGTCCGGTCTTTGCCGTGATGAATCCGGAGCTGACCTATACGCTGCCGGCCTATCAGATTGCCTGCGGCACGGTGGATATTATGATGCATACGATGGATCGGTATTTTAATCCGGACACGACCAACCAGCTGACGGATGAGCTCGCGGAGGCGCTGTTGCGTACGGCGATCCACAACGGCGCGGTAGCGGTGAAGAACAGCCGCGACTACAGCGCGATGAGCGAACTGATGTGGTGCGGCAGCCTGTCGCATAACGGTCTCACAGGGCTGGGCGGCAAGAAGGATTTTGCCCCGCACCAGCTGGGCCATGAGCTGAGCGCCCGCTTTGACGTGGCGCACGGGGCCAGCCTGTCCGCGATATGGGGATCCTGGGCGCGCTATGTCTACAAGACCGACGTCGCCCGCTTCGGTCGTTTTGCGGCAAACGTATGGGGGCTGCGCGGCGCCAGCGAGGAGTCGGCCGCCATCGCCGGAATTCATGCGACGGAGGAGTATTTCAGCTCGATCGGGATGCCGACGAATTTCAGCACGCTGGGCATCGGCATCCAGCCGGAGGAGGTTTTGCGGGAGCTGGCGCTTTGCTGCACCTATCACCGCACGCGCAAGGTAGGGACCTTCCAGGTGTTAGACGAGCCTGATCTGTATGAAATCTACAAGGCGGCCAATTGTTAGTATGACAAAGAGTGAACTTTCGAAAAAATATCAGGACTTGCTGATGCAGATGCCGTCCAGAGCCTGCCGGGACAGCCTGTCCGAATTGCAGCAGAAGATCCAGGTGGTAGTGCGCCACGGCCGTCAGAGGCGGATTAAGGACGAGACGCTGGTATCGGAGCTGTTGCATCTGGTGCCGGTGCTCAAGGGCTGTAAGGAAGAGCACCGCTTTGAGGCGCAGGCGGTGATTGCGCTTCCTCAGGTCCTGGCCGTATGCGACCGCCTGGCGGCCATTCGTCTGTCGGCGTATGAAAAGATTCAGGAGGACAAGCCGTCGTTAGAGGAGCTGTTCGCGTTTTTCTACCACGGGCAGCGAGAGCTCTTCATTTTGCCGCCGGCCAAGGCCTATCATACCCGCTACATAGAAATGCAGATTCTGACCCGGGTAAAGGAAGCGATTCCCCAAGCGCCGGCGCAGGAATATCCGTTGGCCAGGGAGAAAAAACGCCATTTTATCCTGCATGTGGGCGCGACGAATACGGGAAAGACGTACGACGCGCTGCAGGATCTGCGGCGGGCGGAGAGCGGCGTCTATCTGGCGCCCCTGCGCCTGCTGGCAATGGAGGTGCAGGAGCGGCTGCGCGAGGACGGGATTTTTTGTTCGCTGTTGACGGGCGAGGAGGAGGAGATCCTCTCTTCGGCGACCGTGCTTTCGGCGACCGTGGAGAAGCTGGATGTAAACCATGAATACGAGGTGGCGGTCATCGACGAGTGCCAGATGATCGCCGATCCCCAGCGGGGGGCGGCCTGGACACGGGCGATTTTGGGCGTGCGGGCCGAGCGCATTCATGTGTGCATGGCTCCGGAGGCCGAGCGGATCGTGAGGGCGCTGATTGCCGACTGCAAGGACAGCTACGAGATTGTCCGTCACCGCCGCCGGACGGCGCTGACCTATGTGGACAAGCCGTACCGTTTCCCGGCGGACATTGAGGACGGGGACGCGCTGGTCGTGTTTTCCCGCAAGACGGTGCTGTCGGTGGCGGCGGAGCTGCGCCGCGCAGGGGTCCAGGCCAGCGTGATTTACGGAGCGCTGCCGTACGCGGCCCGCAAGCGCCAGGTACGCCGTTTTCTGGAGGGCGAATCAAAAGTCCTGGTGACAACGGACGCGGTCGGGATGGGGATGAATCTGCCGATCCGGCGGATTGTTTTTATGGACATTGTGAAATTCGACGGCAAGGAACGGCAGATGCTTAAGCCGGCTCAGACAAAGCAGATTGCCGGCCGGGCCGGCCGCTTGGGCATGTACGACGAGGGCTTTGTGATGAGCCTGGAGTCAAACAGCGTGATCCGGGATAACCTGGAGATAAAGACGGAGGAAATCACCCAGGCGCGCCTGAATTTTTCGGAGGCGCTGCTGGACGCGGACTATGCGCTGGAGGATTTGATCCGCATGTGGTCGTTTGCGGAGGTGCCGGATAAATACAATAAGATGGATACCGAGGAACCGTTGTACCTCTTAAAAACCCTGCGCAAGGCGGGGATTGACCTAAGCGGCCACGAGGCGAACGAGACGCTGTATCAGATGATTACGGTGGGCTTTGACATCGAATGCCGGGAACTTCTGGACCAGTGGCTCACGGCCTGCCTGGATTATCTGTCCGGCGAGGAACGGCTTATGTTTCCGGATTGCAGCGTGACGGATCTTTTGAAAATGGAGATTGCCTGCCGACAGCTGGATCTGTATTATCAGATGTGCCACCGCTTCCATCTGCCCTGCGACGAAGAGCAGGTGACGATGGAAAAGGACCGTCTGGCGGCGGCGATCGACAGCGCGATTGTCATGGATCTGCAAAATTATCGGCGGCGCTGCCGGATCTGCGGGAAGGTTCTGCCCTGGAACTCAGCCTTCGGCGTCTGCGCGGACTGCTTTGAAAGCCAGCATGCCCGCTATGGAGGCGGGAGCGGACAGGCTCATTCCCATGGGCATTCCCGTGCAAGACACCGTCGTTCGCGGCATTCCGGATGAGCCGGCCTGCGCGGCGCCTCCGAAAGATTCTCTGCGCAGGGACTTGATTTGGCGTCTTTATATAATGAAAGTTTAAGATTTTTTGTATATTTTAGAAAAGCCATGACATATCGCTCCGAATCGTGCTATAATGCAGTATGGAAATACTGGCTCAGGCGAAGTATCCATGTGAAAAAATTTTCAGGAGGCATCATGGACAGAAGAGATTTAAACGACATAGGGAAAGAAATCCGCAATGCGGTACAGGATGCCATCAGCAGCATGGATTTTGCCGACCTGAATCATCAGATTACGGATTCGGTCAACGAGGCGCTGGAGGAAATACAGCTGGCGTTTCAAGGCGGGAAACGGGAGGACGGCCGGGAGGAAGCAGGCCGCCGGGCGGCCGAGGAGGCCAGACGGCGCGCGGACTATGAGCAGAGGCGGGCCCAGGAGATGCGTCGTCGCCAGGAAGCCCGCCGGCAGGCGCTAGAGAGGCAGAAAGAGCGGGACAGGGAGCAGGCCGCGTGGCAGAAGGAGCGCGTAAGGGAGGCCGAAGCGCGCCGCCAGGAGCGGGAGCGGATGCGGGCCGAGGCCCGCAGGCAGGCGAAGGAGGCGCAGGGCGGCAGCCTGCATCAGAAGGGACAGCTCCTCCATGAGCAGGTAAAGGCCGAGGCCGATTATATGCGCAAGGAGCTCAGACGGCGGGCCGATGTCATCGCAAGAAGGCCGAAGGGCTCGGTCGCGCATGTCCTCTATACGGTATTTGGCAGCGTCTGCTTAAGCATTGGGATCTTGCTGGCGCTTTTGTTTGGAACGATTGCCATGACCGGCGATCTGGCGTTCGGCGGCCTGCTCGTCATTTTGGGGCTGGTGATTGTGCCGGTGGGCGGCATCGGGATCTGGATGCTCGCCCGGGGCGCGGGACACCGTGGCCGGCTGGGGCGTTTTCACGCCTATGTAAACTGCATCCGCGACAAGGATTATATAAAGATCAGCGAGCTGGCGGCGGCAGTTCACCGTTCTGAAAAATATGTCCGCAAGGATCTGACGAAAATGATTGCGCTGGGGATGTTCCCGCAGGGACACATCAGCGAGCAGCAGAATTTGTTTATTTTGGATCATCATACCTTTGCCGAATATGAGACGATGCAGCAGGAGGTGGAATCCAAGAGCCGGGCGATGCAGGCGGAGACGCCGCAGGAGCAGCTTCTGCGGGAGACAACCGAGCGCGGCCGGGAGTATCTGGCGATGATCCGCAAGGCAAACGACGCGATTCCCGGCGTGGAGATTTCGGAGAAGCTTTCGCGCCTGGAAAAGGCGGTCAGCCGGATTTATGGCCAGATCCAGAAATCCCCGGACAAGCTGCCGGAGCTGCGCCGCTTCCAGGAGTATTACCTGCCGACGACGCTGAAGCTGGTGGAGACGTACCGGGAGTTTGACGCCCAGCCGATCGCCGGTGAAAATATCACGACGGCCAAGCGGGAGATCGAGGCGTCTCTCGATACGATTAACCAGGCCTTTGAAAAGCTGTTTGACAGCTTGTTCGCCGATACGGCGATGGATGTGTCCACGGATATCTCGGTACTGCAGACGCTGCTGGCCCAGGAGGGCTTGACGGAGGAGGACTGGAAGGCGGCCACCGAATCGGAGGCGGAGTATTTGTGGGATCTGCAGGCAGCGGCCGGGGACGGTGAGGCGGCGTCGGCGGTAGTCGGGCAGGAGGGCCAGGCGGCGGGCGGTCAGCGTATGGGTGTCTGAGCCGGCGGCAGGCAATTTGCTGAAAGCACGGACGTATGTAAGAAAGAACGCCCTGCGGGTGCGTAAAATGCCCTGGGAACACAGGCAATAAGGAGGAAACACCCTGCGGGTGTACCACGATGCCCTGGGAACACGGGCAATAAGGAGGAAAACAGGCATGGAAGAATGGAAGGAACTGCAGGCAGAGGCGCCGACGCTTACCTTTACCCCGTTTGAGGAGGCCGGGGCTACGCCGGCCGAGCTGGTCGCGGAGGAACCGAAGAAGGTCGAGCAGGTGATATTCGACGAGAGTACGCTGAGCCCGGAAGAACGGAAAATGGTGGACGATTTTGCGAGCCAGATTGAATTGAGCAACAGCAATCTGATCCTGCAGTACGGCGCGGGCGCGCAGAAGAAGATGGCGGATTTTTCGGAGACGACGCTGAGCCATGTAAAGACCCGCGACTTAGGGGAGATCGGGGACGCGCTGAGCCGCGTGGTTTCGGAGCTGCGCAGCTTTGACGAGGAGGAAGAAAAGGGCTTTTTGGGGATTTTTAAGAAGGGCAGCAACAAGATCGAGGCCATGAAAGCGAAATACGCCAAGGCGGAGACCAATGTGACGCAGATCGTCCATGTGCTGGAGAACCACCAGGTGACGCTTCTGAAGGATGTGGCGATGTTAGATAAGCTTTATGAGCTGAACAAGACCTATTTTAAGGAGCTGTCGATGTACATTCTGGCCGGCAAGAAGCGGTTGAAAAAGGTACAGGACGAGGAGCTGCCGGCGCTGCAGAATAAGGCGGCCATGAGCGGGCTGCCGGAGGATGCGCAGGCGGTCAACGATATGCTCTCGATGATGAACCGCTTTGATAAGAAGCTCCATGACCTGGAGCTAACAAGGATGATCTCGATCCAGATGGCGCCGCAGATCCGCCTGGTGCAGAACAACGATACGATGATCTCCGAGAAGATCCAGTCTACGCTTGTCAATACGATTCCGCTGTGGAAGAGCCAGATGGTGCTGGCACTGGGCGTCTCGCATTCGGCGGAGGCGGCCAAGGCCCAGCGGGAGGTCACGGATTTGACAAATGAGCTTCTGAAGAAAAACGCCGATATCTTAAAGACGGCGACGATCGAGACGGCCCGCCAGTCCGAGCGCGGCGTCGTGGATATCGAGACGCTGCAGCATACGAACCAGTCGCTGATTACGACGCTGGATGAGGTGATGCGGATCCAGGACGAGGGCCGCGAGAAGCGCCGCAGCGCCGAAGCCGAGCTGGGACGGATCGAAGGAGAGCTTCGCAGTAAGCTTTTGGAGGTAAGCAGCGGCGGCGCCCGGAGATAAATTTGCATTGAAAGACATGAATGGCCGTGCGTTTCTATATATTATCAGTAAAAGAGAAATATGGGATGCGACGGAACATGAAGAATAACAGGAAACAAATGGCGATAAAGGCGGCGGGGACTCTGGCTCTGTTCGCCTTTATGTATCTGCTGGGGACCATGATCGGCGTGTGGGCGACCGCGCGCCGGGCAACTTCCGCCCAGGTGCTGGAATCGGAAAACTGGGGGCTTGGCTTTGGCGCGGAGGGCCAGAAGCCGACCGGAAACGTGAGTGCCGACGAGCTTCAAACATACAATGCCTGGTACGTGGCTCCGACCGAGGAAAAGGTGATCTACTTGACCTTTGACGCCGGGTTTGAGAACGGGAATACGCCGGCGATTCTTGATGCGCTGAAAAAGCACGGGGTATGCGCGACCTTCTTTTTGGTGGGGAATTATCTGGAAACGAGTCCGGAGCTTGTGAAGCGGATGGTCGAGGAGGGGCATACGGTCGGCAATCATACCTATCATCATCCGGATATGGGCAGCATTTCGGACCAAACGGCGTTTGCAAAGGAGCTCACGCAGCTGGAGGAGCTTTATAAAGAGATCACGGGACAGGAGATGGCCAAATACTATCGGCCGCCGCAGGGCAAATACAGCGAGAGCAATCTGAAGATGGCAAAAGAGATGGGCTATCAGACGTTTTTCTGGAGCCTGGCCTATGTAGACTGGTATGAGAACGACCAGCCGACGAAGGAGGAAGCCTTCGATAAGCTGTTAAGCCGGATTCATCCGGGGGCCATCGTGCTGTTACATAGTACCTCCGCGACCAACGGCGAGATTTTAGACGAGCTTTTAACGAGGTGGGAGGAGATGGGCTATACCTTCCGGCCGCTGAGTGATTTGACAGAAGGATAAAGGGGGCGGCTCGTCAAAGGTCGTCGGCCTCGGCGCAGAGATGCTGGATCAGCAGGCGGCCGGCGTGGAGCATCCGCCCAGGACGCCCATCGCTGCGACGCTGACAGCGCCGGCAGCCGCGCTCTTTAGAAAGTCTCTGCGGGAGATTCCGTTGATATTCTGTTTCATTGTCTTTCCTCCTAGTTTGTGCCGTTATCGCAAAAGCACTGTCTATATTTTATCAACACCGGGAGGGAATGAAAAGCAGGATTCTATTGTCTGAATGACAAGAAGAGATTGTCAGAAAGAGTGGGCGGCTGCTTCAGGGAAGCAGCCGGCGCAGATGAAACAGATCCAGTCCATAGGCACTCTCCAGCTCCTGGAAGAACATTTCATATTCTTCGGGCGTCATCGTGCCAAAGGTACGCAGACTGAGCAGGATCAGGACAATCAGCAGGATACCGATCACAATATTTAAGCAGGCCATGATGATGCCGGCGATGGCCATGCCCTTTCCCTGCGACTTTAAACCCAAAATACCGAAAATGAGTCCCAGAACACCCAGGATCAGGCTCAGCCCGCCGTACGTCATCATCGAGCAGCAGACGCCGACCAGGCCGATGATGCCTAACACCATGGAAGCGATGGCAAAGCCCCTGCGTGCGCCGGACTGGTGCTCGTAGACAGGCTCCTGCTGGTAATAGCCGCCGTACTGGTCGCGGTTATCCTGGTAATAGCCGTCGCCGGTGTCAAAGCGGCTGCCTGTACCCTGCGAATCGCGGTGTACCTCCTGATAGCCGTTTCCGTCAACCGGAGTTCCGCATTCACTACACTGCGTGCTTCCGTCCGGAAGCTCTTTTCCGCATACCTTACAATACATAGTTCCTCTCTCCTTATAAAAGGCGGTTTCCCGCCTGTTTTGTACGGCTGCCAAAACAGGTTTGGCAGCCGTCCCTTTTCTTTCTTGTACCGGTGCTTTTATTCGGCTTCAAACACTTCTTTGCCCATTTGGCACAGAGGACAGAGAAAATCCTCGGGAACGTCCTCCCATTTTGTGCCGGCCGCAATCCCGTTTTCCGGATCGCCGGTTTCCTCGTCGTATACATATCCGCATACAGTGCAAACGTATTTCATAGAAATGCTCCTTTCCTTATTTTTGCCCGTGTTCTCAGGGCATAGAGGTATACCCTTGTGGTGTTTCCTTATTTTTGCCCGTGTTCTCAGGGCATAGAGGGATATCCTTTTGCTTCCTTT
>CANSWW010000002.1 GCA_947650845.1 uncultured Lachnospiraceae bacterium | reverse complement strand
GATATCATAACTCTCCACCACTTCGATTTCATTTTTTGCCTCCGGCATAACCGAATGGCTCCTTCGCAGACCACATATACTTCATTAGAATCATTTCCCTCTCGCTTAACTCTTTTTTCTTGTTATTCACTTTTCTGCCACCCTCTTTCAGTCATCTAATTCCTACCCCTTTATTCTACAAGGGATCTGGTATGTTTTCAATACACTTTTACAAGTTTTCTTCTTTCAAAACATTGGAATAAATATAAAAAAGGCTATCGTCCGAAAACAACAGCCTTTTCCCTCGTAAATCACAAAATAGTCACTAAACCAAAGCATATTTCAATCCGCCGGCACAGCTCCTCGGCCTCTGTCTTTGACGGCATCTCACAAAACACCCGCAATAACGGCTCTGTGCCTGAAAAGCGGATACTAACCCAGCCCCCGTTTGCCAGATATACTTTACAGCCATCCATATAGGAAATTCGCTCGATCGGATAATCCTTCATGGGGGGAAGTTCCCGATCCTCAAAAATCCGTTTCTGAAGCTCCGTCTTTTTCTGCTCTGCAAAGCGGTAGGAGCGCTCTTCCATAAAGCAGGCGCCGCATTCTTTCTCTAACAGGGCCATCAGCTCCGAAAGCTTTTTACCTGTGACCGCCAGCATTTCTACCAGCAAGGCAGCCGCGTAAACGCCATCCTTACCGTTGATATGCCCCGCCACTGTCAGGCCGCCGGAGGATTCCCCGCCTAAAATCGCGCCTGTTTCCGCCATTTTGGCCGAAATAAATTTAAATCCGACCGGAACCTCATAACAGACCTCCCCGTATTTTTCGGCGATCGCGTCCAGGCGATGGGTCGTTGACAGATTGCGCACCACCGGCCCCTTCCATTTCTTATAGGTAAGCAAATAATAATACAGCAGTACCAGAATATCGTTCGGATGCAGATAACGCCCCTTGTCATCGATGACCCCCAGGCGGTCGGCATCGCCATCCGTGGCGATCCCCAAATCATATTCCTTATCCACCACAAAATTCTGCAAAACGCCCAGTCGGTCGGCCGCCGGCGCCGGCATTTTCCCGCCAAACAGCGTGTCGTGCTCCTGGTGGATCACGCTCAAATCACAACGGCCGGAGATCAATATCGTTCCCAGCGCCGTCTCGCTCACGCCGTACATAGGGTCAAGCGCTACCCGCAGGTGCGCCTCTTTAATCGCCTTCATGTTAATCTTGTCAATGATTTCATCGACATATTCGTTCATCGGATAAAATTCCCGTACCATCCCTCGCTTTACGGCTTCCTCGTACTCAATCCGCCGAATCTCCTCCGGGTTCACCCGCTCGATGTAGCGCTCAATATCGCCGGTCTGCGTCTCGTCCGCATCCCGTCCCCCCGCCGTAAATACTTTAATGCCGTTGTAAAGAGCCGGGTTATGGCTGGCTGTCACCATCATACCGTAGGGGTATCCATGCCGCATCACATGGTACATAATCAACGGCGTCGGCACGGAACGATTGACAAAATGGCAGCAAATCCCTTCTGCCGCCAATACCTCGCAGGTCCACTTCACCGTCTCTTTTGACAGGAAGCGGCGGTCGTACCCGATCACCATCCCGCGCTCAGCCACCTGCTCGGCCTTCATCTTATCCGCCATGGCCTTTGCCAGCAGGCAGATATTAGCCCGTGTAAAGTCATCCCCGATAATCGCTCGCCAGCCGCCGGTTCCAAATTTTATCATTCTATACCCCTCCTACTTTTGTTATTCCCCTTCGACGACAAACTCCAGCTTGTCGGAGGAAAAAAACATATCCATCCAAAAACAGGCGCTGATCTCGGCGATCCCCGCATGGTCATGAATCTCCACGCCCTTAAACGACAACCAATAGCTTAAAAGACGGCGGATCCTTTTGTCCAGACAAGGAAGGAGAATCTCCTTAAAATCGTCGATTGTACTTCCGCACAGAATCACTCGCTCCAAATCCAACAGCGTAATTACATTCGCTAATACAAGCGCCAGGTATTCGCAAAGTTTTTCAATCTGCGAAATTGCTTCTGTTTTACCTTTTTTTGCATCCTCGACCAGTATTTCATACGGTTGGCCGTATGTCTCCTCCAGCGCCTCCTGTGAAATAAACTGGGTCAGGCAGTTGCTTTTGCCGCAGATGCAGGGCCGCTCCTCCTCGCAAGCTACGGTCACATGCCCTAACTCTCCTACCGCATTGTTGGCCGTGCGCAGTACTCGGGAGCCCAGTACAAACGAAGCGCCAATCCCCGCGTCCAGCTTTGCCACCATGAAATTCATTTCTCCCTGATGCCGTGCCTTTTCGTAGTAGGCAATCAGGTTTACATCGTTGCACACCATCACCGGATAACCCAGGTAGGAGAGCTCTTCCCGCAGATTAAGACTGCGCCAGTTCAGCGTTTCTGCCTGGACGACCGTGCCGGTTTCTTCATTGACCACACCGGTCACACTGACGACCAGCGCCTGAACCCGCTGCGTTTGCAGCGCTTGGCCGCATACGCGCTCCAGCAATTCCTTCAGACGCCGCAGCGCCTCCTCGCCTTTTTGCAGCCTGCACTCTTCACAGGCCACGGCAGTTTCGTCCAGCGAATGGAGACAGACCAACAGCCGACGGCTTGTGACTTCAGCCGTTACAAGATAAAAGCTGCCGTAATTGATCCGCAGAGAAAGCGGCGTCCGCCCTCTGGTTCCCGGAGCCTGCGCATATTCCAACAGCAGATTTTTCTCCAGCATCTCCGTCACCAGATTGGTAATCGTTTGAGAAGAAAGTCCTGTCTTTGTCGCAATCAGTTTACGGTAGATTCCCGGATTTTCATGCACAACCCGCAGGATATTTTTCTCGTTTTCCTTTTTCATGCGGTCCAGACTTGTCATCTTCTCCATGTTCCTTCCCCCTTTCTTCGTTGATTCTTTAGAATATTTTTTAATCAAATCTATTGATTAAATAGTTCATAAAAAAACACATTGAAAAAAGAGTTTTCGGTAATGTGTTATCTCCCGTCTGTTCTTTTGTCTGTTACTTGAATCGTATCACATCTCTTTCAATAATGCAAGTCTTTTTTGTTCGGCATCCGATGCCTTAGGCGGATACCGCCCTAAAACGAGCTTATGCCGCAGGCAGAATCCGTATGAATCGGGATCGGATTTCTAAATTTTTTCTTTCTCTTGCTAAAGATGCCTTCAGAAATCTTGCCGGACCGATTTCTTTATGCTACACTCATAGTAAACTTACAGGCGCCGCTGACGCGGCGCACCACCAAGGCATGAACCAGACGTCTCTTGACGTCGGAATATGAGAGGTTTTTTATGGATTACAGATATTCTTCCTCGGCCGCCTCGCAGGAGCGGTCACGGAATACGGCAAAAAGCGCGGCGGCCGCTTCCGGCTATCCGCGCCGCAGAGGGGACGCGGAGCCGTATTCCTCCGGTCGAAGGCCCTCTTCGCAGAGCCGGCAGCAAGCGGGCTATCCGCAGGAGCGGCAGACCGCCGCCGAGTATTCACAGAGACGGCGAGCGACATCGGAGTATTCACAGAGGCAGCGTGCCACAGCAGAGTACCCGCAAGGACGGCGCTCGGCATCGGAGTATCCGCAGAGGCAGCGCACGACGGCAGAGTACCCGCAAACGCGGCGCTCCGCATCGGAGTATCCGCAGAGGCAGCGCACCGCAACAGAGTATCCGCAAACGCGGCGAGCGCCGTCAAATGATCCGGGGAGACGGCGGCAGGCCGCCGCTTCCGCATCTGGAAGGCGCACCACAAGCCGTCCGTCGGAAGCTTCCGGCCATACACGCCAGGACGACAGGCACAGCAGGCCACGCTCCGCCGCGGCCCGTCAGGCACGAATCCGCCAAAAAAAGAAGCGCCTGCTGGCGGCGCTGATCTTTAAGGGCGTCCTTTTTCTCCTGGCCTGCATCCTGTTTGTGGCAATCTTTCTCAAGGCACGTAGCGGCAAGGACCCGGATTCAAAGACACCGCACGGCATCGTCCCGCAGGACTTCCTTGCTCAGCAGGCCTCCGACGCCCAGGCAGACCAGAGCGAGCCGCAGACAGCGCCCCAGGCTACCGACGCTCAGCCTTCCTCCTCCGACACGGAAGCTCCCGTCGTCTCTGCCGACGATATTTACGTCACGGCCGGCGGCGTTGTCTCTTATAAGAAAGCCATCCAGGCGTACGACAACGTGGATTCCGCGGATCAGCTCACTCTTGATGTCAACAACAGCCAGGTCGATTTAAACACCGTGGGCGATTACCCCTACACGGTCACCGTCACCGACCGGGGCGGCAATTCAGCCCAGGCGAACGCGGTGGTCCATGTGCTGGAAGCCGGTACGCCGACCGCGGATATCGACGAAGTCAACGCCTTGGCCGATCAGATCCTCGCGAAAATTATCAACGACAATATGCTGCCCAAGGAAAAGCTGCGGGCTATCTACGACTGGATCCAATCCGAAACGCATTATGAGGGACACTCCCAGGAGGACGACGTCGCACTGGCTGCCTATGTCGGCTTTACGGAGCACACCGGCAACTGCTTTACTTATATGGCCCAGGCCAAGTTCCTCCTAACCCGGGCCGGCATTGAAAACCTGGTTGTGACGAAGGTCGTGCCGGAGGGGAATACCGATATCCCGACTCATTATTGGAATCTCGTCAATGTAGGCGAGGGCTGGTATCATTACGATCCCACGCCCCGCAAGGACCGCCGCGACTTCTTCTATTTGACGGACGCGGAGCTGATGGAATATTCCAATTCCCGCGAGGGCTACGGGACGCATGTATACGACCCCAGCCTGTATCCTGAAATTCAATAAATAAGAATCCTGCTCTGCAAGACTCCACATCATATACGTATTATTTTTAGCGATAAAATCGCCGCCGCTTATTCTCCGGCGGCGATTTCATATTCCTGGCGGATGCGGTCCTCATCATACCACCGCGCGTTTTCTTCCCAGCGGGCCGCCAGGGCACTCTCAGCCCGCCGGTCGGCTAATCCGCAGGTTTCCCTTAGATATGCCCCGAAATACCGGGACAGCTTCTCGGCCCCGGCCAGATTCAGGTGAAGGCCGCCGTCATAGGTATCCGTCCGGTAATCCAAACCGGCCGCGTCCTTCAGCGCCAGCAGGTTTATATACGGCAGGCCATGCGACTCCGCGTAGGCCGCGATCTGCTCTTCCCACTCATCGTACCAATACGGATACAGGCTTGGAGCTTTGACCAGCACCAGCTTGATCCCGTTTTCTTCGCACAGCAGGCGGATTTTCTCAAGCCATTCCATCTGTCCGGCATCGATCGTATAATCGGCTAACGGCCGCCCGTCCGGCACATTCTCCGCCGGCCTTGCATCTACCCGCATATAGTACCCGTTATGGCTCACCAAATCGCGGCCAAACAGATACGTAAAATCATCTTTCGTAAGCTCCGTAATCCGCGAGTGATACCGTAAAAGCGGAAAAATGTACTCCAAAAGCTGTTCTTCCTCGGTCATGGATGTTTGGATCGCGTCCCACTTCGTCTTGGACCAGCGCATTCCGTCTAACGTCATCCGGTTATAGGACTCCTTGGCCGGCTCGTTGTAGGGCACGGCCAGCACGCTGAACACCACCACGTCCGGTTTTTCATAGCGAAGCGTATCCTCCAGCACATAATACGACTGACTCGCCAGCTGCTGGGCGCTGCCGCGGATGTAGCTGTTGATGCCGTATTCGTCCCACAGCACCTGCGGTGAAAAATTCTCATAGACCTCACAATCGCCGATAAAGATCACGTCATGGTCCTTCTCCGTATCATAATACTCGGCCATGAAATTGCCTTCGACCACATCGCCCATATATTTGGGCATGACAAGCCGCTGTAAAAGCCAGAGCGTCGCCAGGATAAACAGGGCCGCTACGCCGACAGCCAACCACTTCTTTGCTCTCATCGCCGCCCTCCTTAAAACTGGTTGTAGATGAACTGGCTGGCATCATACCCGATGCCATACGCGCCAAACAAGAGCACACACAAAAACAGGCCGTACCAGACCAGCACGCGCACCGGCCCCGCCTGCGCCGCGATTTTTTCCCGCACCGATATGCCCCGCTCCTGCTGAAGGCTTATAAAAAAGACCAGGCACAGCGACAAAAGCAGGATCCCGTAATCGACCGCCGAAAGCCCCAGCGAAAGCAGGCTCCCGTTGAAAAACACGGCAAGGTCAAACTCCGTGACCATCCCGGCCATCGCGTGAAGCGTGACCGACGCGTTCGCGTAATAATCAAACATGCACAAAAGGCTCACGAACAAAAACGTCCGCACCACACGCACGATATGGAACACGCGCGATTCCGGCAGCTTGGGAAAACGCGCGTAAAGCTTACGGTACAGCGGCTCCATCTCCTGAGACAGCAGCAAAAAGCCGCCGTTTAGAAGGCCCCATATAATAAAATTCCAGGCCGCGCCATGCCAGATACCGGTAAACAGCCATACCGCCAGATTGCCGATGTAGACCGTAATCCGGCGGGCCAGCCCCGCGTGCCCGGCCGTCTTAAGCTTCTTCGCCCGCGCCAGGAGCTTAGGGCTTGTGGAAATCGGGTAAAATACATAGTCCTTAAACCAGTTGCAGAGCGTGATGTGCCAGCGATGCCAGTAGTCCTTGAGGCTGACCGCAAAATACGGCCGCTTGAAGTTCTCCGGCAGCGTAATTCCCAGCGCCTGCGAAAAGCCGATGACAATATCGATGCCGCCCGAAAAATCCATATACAGGTCAATCGCGTAGAAAATCATCCCCACAAAGGCGTATGTGCCCGTATAGGTCGCCGGATCCCCGGAAATCGTTGCAAGCCCCGCCATGATCCGGTCGGCGATCACCAGCTTTTTGAAAAAGCCGTACAACATCCGCTGCAGCCCAAAAGCCACCTGGCGGCCGTCAAAATCATGTCCTGCGTAGAGTTCTTTTGACAAAGCGCCAAAGCGGCTGATCGGCCCCTGGATCAGCTGCGGAAAAAAAGACACGAATAACGAGAGGCGAAAGAAATTTTTCTCCTCCCTGTATTCCCCCCGGTACAGATCGATCAGATAGCCGGTCGTCTGAAAGGTATAAAACGAAATGCCTAACGGCAGCGCCAGCCGAAAGAACGCATCGTTCGGCGCGCCAAAAAGGGCGCTGATATTGGATACGACAAAGTTACCGTATTTGATCACGGCCAAAATCCCGAAATTAAATACCAGCGCCAATATAAGCCAGGCCCTTTGCCTTTTTTTTACGGAGGCCTTATAGAGCTTTTTGTCCTCCCGGTCCAGAATATCCTTATTCTCCCGGAAAAACGCTTCCTGGTAGTCCTTGAGGCCGCCCATTTTGCGGGATGCGACATAGGTGCACAGCGTCGTCGCCAAAATGTAACCCAGATACCGAATCCCTGAAAACGCGTAAAACGCATAGCTGGCCGCCAACAAGAGGATCCACTGCGCCTTTTTAGGCGTCAGGTAATAGAGGATCAGAAGCGCCCCGGCAAAAAGCAGAAAGTAGTAGGAAGTAATCGACATGCCGCTTACTCCTCATCCTCCAACCGCTCAATCAGCTCCCAAAGGGCCTGCGCCGAATTAAAATTCTCCGGAATGATATCCTTTGCGGAAATCGTGACGTCCATCTGATTGCTGATCTCCGCAATCAGCGATACGATATCAAAGGAGTCCAGAATTTCATCGTCGATCAGCGTATCGCAGGTCTCAAAATCCACGTCCGGGTGCATCTCATTCAGAATTTCCAATAAAGTATCCATCGTTATTTCTTCCTTTCTGTTTCATATATTTCTTTTAGCTTCACACGGTCAATTTTGCCGGTGGCCGTAAGAGGCATCGCCTCTAACCGCTTTGTGACATTGGGCAGCATATAACGCTGCAATTTTTGTTTGAGCTGTACGGTCAGCTCCTTTTCGGTGGCTTCGCCGGTGTAGAAGAGGATAATCCGGTCCTTTTCCCGGTCGTAAATACAGCCGGAGCTGCGGACCCCGTCGATGCGGTTGGCATTGACCTCGATCTCTCCCAGCTCGATCCGATGCCCCATATGCTTGATCTGAAAATCCCGGCGGGATACGAACATCAGCTCTCCCGCTTCGTTCAAACGTCCGATATCGCCGGTACGGTAAATCCGTTCGGGATAGGACGTATTAAGGGGATTCTGCACAAAGGCCGCAGCCGTCCGCTCCGGATCATTGATATAGCCAAGCGATAAACAGGTCCCGCGGATACAGATCTCGCCCTGCTCGCCGGGCGCGGCCGGCTTATTTTCATCGGTCAAAAGCAGGATCTCCGTATTTTTCAGCGGCCGGCCGATCGGAATCGCCTCCTCGAGACCAAATTCGCGGTCCGCGTGATAGTAGCAGCAAATGCCCGTGCCCTCCGTCGGCCCGTAAAGGTTGGTAAAGCGTACATTCGGCAGCGTCCGCTTCCAGATATTAAATTGCTTGACCGGAAAAACCTCGCCGACAAAGGCCACCGTTTTCAGTGCCGTCGGCGGCGTCTCCTGAAGCGCGCCGAAGGCCGACAGCATCGTAAGCGCCGATACGACCCAGCACAGCGTATTGACCTGATGGCGAATCAAAAAGTCCAGCGTCTGCATCGGGAATTTGAAAAGGCTCTTCGGCACAATGTAGGCGGTCGCCCCCCATTTCAGCGTCGGGAAAATGTCCTTTAAGCTGGCGTCAAAATACAGCGGCGTCTGATTGGCAAATACCGTATCTTCGCCAAAGGCAAGCACCTCGGAAAGCTGCTCAATATAGCCGATCAGCGCCCGATGGCTCCCGGCCACTCCCTTGGGGATACCGGTTGAGCCGGAGGTAAAGTAGACATAGACCGGATCGGTATCGATCGTCCGGGCCCGCACGGCCGCCAGGGCCGTATCGTCTGTTTCCGTCCGTACCAGCTCCTTGTAGAGCCATAGCTCTCCCTCGAAATCAAAGGTACGAGCGGTCGCCAGCGTGCTCTCATCGCACAAAATCCCCTGAGGACGCAGGTTTTCCAGAATCAGGTCGATGCGGCTTCGGGGCATCTCCTCGTCAATCGGCACATAATAGCAACCGCCCTGGAGCACGCCCAAAAACGCGGCCACCGCGCTCGGATGGCGGTTCATAAACACCACGACCGGCGCCTTCCACAAGCCCCGGCCGGCTAAAAAGCTGCCGATGGCCCGGCTTACGTGATCCACCTGCGCAAACGTCATTCCGTCCTCGTCCGACGCTCCGCCGAAGGCCAGCTTGTCCGGCACGCGCCGCACGGTTTGATCCAAATACTCTAAAATATGGTTCTGCATGCTTTGCCCCTTTACTCAATATGAGGATACAGGCTCGGATCATATACGTGCGTTCCGTATCCTTCATGGGAATCGGAATATTCCATCAGCTCCGCGTCCGTCAGATAGAAGAAATCACGCCGGTCCTTGCGCGGCGTACAGTCGTAATGATACCAGCCCTCGCCGATATTTACCAGATTCCAGCGGTGCGTCGAAATATCCGTGCGCCCCTCCGGCACCACCTTGACCACGATCAGATTGTCGATCCCTGCCCTTGTCAGCAAAAACTGCGCCTGGGACGCGTACGTGAAGCAATTGCCCTTATGCTCCGTAAAGCCGATATAGGCGGCCAGGGCCGCGTCGTTTTCCTCCGCCTCCCCCTCATAGTGGGTCGAATTCTGCACCCAGTCATAGATGGCCCGCAGCTGCTCCTTGGGCGTCATGCCGTCGGTCAAAATCTCGGAGAGCACCTCATCCGCCAGCGCGTTCACCGCGTCGATATCCGCGACCTGCGAATCCGCCTCCAGCACATGCACCACGGCGCCGGCCGAAGCCGAGTTGCCGTTTCGGTCGGTGACCGTGACCGTATAGGGATAATCCCCGACTTCATTGAGATTTACCTGGCTGTTGTCCACCTCCAGCGTCAGCTCGTCCTCGCTGTCCACATTGTCATAGGCGCGGATCACTTTTTTATAGGAAACCGTACCGCCCTGCGTCACATAAATGTCCTCGGTACCGACGACCGGCGCATCTTCGTCAAAGGGCAGCTGCTCGCCGACCGTGAGGGGCGCTGTCAGCTCGGTTTCGTTTCCGGCGGAATCTGTCAAAAGCAGCCGTACCTGCTGTTCTCCGGAAATCGCAAAATCCGGCTCCACGATAAAGGAAACCGTAACGGGCGAGGCATCCGTGATCGGCCCGACAAAATCTTCCGGGCGGCACGTATCCCCGTATTTCAGAGACACCGGCTTCACCTCTGCCATCGGCGGCGTCGTATCCTGCACATGGATTGTCACCTGGTAGGTTAACGGCGGCAACGAAATCTCCACCGGGTAATACCCGGGAATCGACGTTTGAAGCGCCACCGCGCCCTGATTTTTCTCCTGATCGGACGAATAACGAAGCAGGTCGGACGTCATCACCGCGGTCCCCGCTTCTGTCTCATATTCCCGGATCACACGACGATAAAAATAAATTCCGATCGCCAGCACGACTGCCAGCACCGCCAGGCCGATCAGGACAAAGGGCGGACGGGAATGCGATTTCTTTTTATCCTCTCTCATCGGACGTCTTGGGTCCCCTTTCTCCGCTTCGCTCTCCAACTGCGTGTTCCTTTGGCCGCCGGCTGTCCCCGGCTGCCGGGAAAAGCCCTGGCGTCTTACGCCCTTCTGCCGCCGTGATTCCTGCTGCGCGCTGCCCGGAACGTCTGTTTCCGGGGTAAACCGGCGGCGCGGCGTCTCTCGTTCGGTCTCCTGTAAAACCGCCGTCGAGGGGATTACGATCGTCTGCTCTGTCTCCCGCTCAAGCGGAAACACCGAGTCGGACGCGCTTCGCTCTCCTTCTGCGGGAAAGACAGAATCCCTCAGCTGGTCGCTAAAGTATCCAGGCTCGACCGACGCCGCCTCTTCGCTGCGAATCGGCACCGTATACGACCGATCCAGGCGCGGGCCCTCGTTTGGCGTGTTCAAAATATGACTCGACATTCCTTCGCGCACCAGGCGGATCCCGTAGTGCTCGTCGGCAAAATAAATCTTCGGCAGGTTACGGCTTAAGAACAAATACCCCCCCTCCGTTACGGCGTAAGCGCCGATATGATGGAACAGGAAGTAATCGCCGATCCGCAGGTCCGTAAGCGGCACATTGCGCGCCACCACGTCGTTAAACGTACAGAGCGAGCCGCAGAGCATCCACTTTTTCTTTGCCTCCTCGCTGCTTCTATGCATCGGGTAATGGTCGATAATCGGCGTTTTCAACGCCATGTTCTGGCCATAATAATTGATATGGTGGATCCCGCCGTCAATGATACAGTAGTTTACATCTCCGTTGGTCTTGCAGTCCTCCGCCCTGGTGGCAAAATATCCGCAGGAAGCCACCGGGTAGCGGCCCATCTCCAAAATCACCTCGTAGGGATACTTCTTTTCGGCCAGGTAATCGCGGATCCGCATCAGGTCCGTAAATTCCCCTTCAAAGGAGTCGCCCGTAAAGTACGGGACCCACAGGCCTGTCCCGTATTCAAACTGCTCCATATTATAATGATACTTTTCCATCAGGCGGGCGCAGAAATCACCGGCGTACTCCAGCTCTTTTATGATATGGTCGCTTTTTTTCTTCTGCGTACCGGTAAAGTACTGCACGCCCAGCATATGCACAAAGCCGAATTCCTCCCGGCGGGAAACCAGGCTCTCGATATCCTTCTCATTGATCCCGAACTGGGAACCGTTTGTCAGGCGCAGGATCACGCGGATCGTGCGGCGCATCCGCGCGGCGCATTCCGCGATCAGGTCAAACTGATGCAGCGATTCCACAGTCATCACGCCGACCCCGTATTTGGCAGCCGTATCCACGCTTTCCCGCGTCTTGTTAATCCCGGAAAAAACGACCTTTTCCATCGGAATACCGCTGCTGCGACAGATCTCCAGCTCCCCCGGAGAACAGACCTCGTATTTGGGGACCATATCGTCGATCGGCTTCAAAACAAAGGGGTTGGCCTTGATCGCGTAGCACATCTTGGCATGGGTTCCGAGGATCTCGCAGATCATCGCCACCTTGCGCCTGAGTATATCCAAATCAAACACGTAAGCCGGTGTCTGGATCACGCCGTTTTTTACATTCGTAACGATGGTTGCATAGTCCATGAAAAACCTCCCGTCCGCTGCAGGGCGACCCCATGCCGCCTGTCTTTTGCGAATCAGATAAAGTTTAGCACAAAGGGAATAGCTTGACAATAGGGCGGCGTTTTTTTTAAGAAAAATGTACTTGATTCTTATGAAAGAATGCGCTATGCTGTTTATTGTTATGCAGGAATTTGCAGAGTATATTATTATAAGGAGAAAACCACTATGAAAAAAAAGATATTTGCCTGCGGATTAGCCCTCTGTCTGTTAGCCGGCCTGGCGGCAGGCTGCGGCGGCAAGGAGGATCCGACTACGGCTGCCCCTAATACCGCCTCCGGCAGCGAGACAGCCGGAAACGGCAATGTGACGGACGCCGCCCCCGGCGCCTCGAGCGGCGGCTTTACCTTTGAGCTCAAGGGAACTTCCATTACCCCCGGCATGAAGCAGGACGATCTGCTGGCTGCCCTGGGCGATGCCGACAATACGTTTGAAGCTCCCAGCTGCGCCGGAGAGGGCACGGACTACACCTTGACCTACGGCAGCGTGGAAATATCCACCGTTCCCAATGCCGACGGCGTAAACGAAGTAAATACGATCGTGCTGAAGGATGATCTGGTATCCACGCCGGAGGGCGTTTCGCTGTTTATGGGCGTAGCCGATATGACAAACGCCTACGGCGAAGGCTATACCTCCAACGGCAATGCCTACACCTATACCAAGGGCGATGCTCAGCTGCAGTTTATTGTGGAGAATGATGAGATTACTTCGATCCAGTATATGCTCGTTGAGTAAAGCACAGATTTTCGCCGGCCCTTTACGGGCCGGCGTCTTTTATGCACAGGGGCGTATGGAGGAATTGCCTATGGCAGGATGCTCCCCCCGCTCACGATAAAGCCTACATCCGACACGCTGTCGCCGGCGGCAATGTTCCCATTATAATCCTTTGATGTGATGTGCAGGGTACTCCCGTCCGCATGGTAGTCTCCGTTCCATCCGTCCAGCAGATCGACGGCATCGGTAAATCCCACATCGACAGCCCACCCTTTGCACTCGCTCTCCGAAGCATTGCGCAGCGTCAGTGAGTACTGATACACCGGCTGCCCGTCCGCTTCCCAGCTATTCACCAGTGTGGCGGTTATTTCGATATCGCCGCTTTCAGAGACGTTTTCCGACGCGAGAGGGGGCCATTCTTCCGACGGGGCGGTGGTTTCCGGTGACGGTACGTCCGTGCCGCCGTCCGGGCTCTTTGCTTGCTTGCGGCCGCCGGTCAGCACCTCGTACAGCCACTGGCCCGACGCGCTCAAATCTTCCGCGCCAAATCCGCTGCTTTTTTGGCAGGAGCTTTTAAGTAGCGCCGAGGTTTCCTCCTTATTGGAAAGGTTCCAAGCCACATAGCTGATTCCCAGCGCGTCCATCTGCCGCACCCAAGCGTCGGCCTGCTCCTCGTCAATACCGCCGCTGCCGCTGGCGTCACAGATGCCAAATTCCGACACAAAGATCGGAAGCCCCGCTTCCACAGCCGCTGTCATCCTGTCTCGCAGCTCGTCCTTGTGTGTCGCCGCATAAAAATGCAGGGTATACATGATATTTTCATAGCCGGAAATCGGATCGGCGGCCGCCTCATCCACATACTGCGACCAATTCGGCGTCCCCACCAGAATCACGGCGTCGGCGTCGTTCTCACGGATTACACCGATCACCTCTTCTGCGTAAGCTTTGATCTCCTGCCAGGTCGTGCCGCCGTTTGGTTCGTTGCAAATCTCATACAGCACATGCTCCCGGTCTGCGTAGCCGGCTGACATCTCGGCAAAAAACTCCTTCGCTTCCGCCAGATGCGTATTCGGATTTCCGTCCGAGAGGATGTGCCAGTCGATAATCGCATAGAGGTCTGCCTGCGCCGCGTATTCCACGCCGGCCGCAATCAATCCCTTCAAATACGCGCGATCACCGCCATTGCAGTACCCGCCGTACTCCGACGTGTACAGTGCCAGCCGAATCACATTCGCCTGCCAGTCCTCCCGCAATTCCCGGAAGCAGGCCTCGTTCACGTAATCCGGGAACCACGAAAGGCCATGCGTACTGATACCGCGCAGCTGCACGGCCTCGCCGCCGCTTCCCACAAGCCGTGTCCCTTCCACGCGGAGCGCTCCCATGACGGACGGCACGGAATGTTCCGGCGTCGCCGAAGCCGACGGTGCGTTGCCGGCGGAGGCCGCAGATGCAGAGATGCTCTCGCTTACCGTCGCCGCGGTTGGCGTCTCCGTCGCTGCCGCATCCCCGATTGCCGTCCCGATCTCTGTCTCTTCTGTCTGCTTTCCTGCTTCCCGGCAGCCTGCAGCGCAAAACGCGGCCGCTACGGCCACGACTACGATGATCCAAACGGCCTTATGTCCTCTTCGCATCCTTTTATTCGTTTCCTTTCATTTATTTTCCTTCTCGGACTCGCTTTGTTTCCGGAATATCGCATCTATCCTATTTACCTGCAGCCAAAAAAATGATAAACTATATACAAACAAATAAAGGATGCGGTTCAAAGCCAAGCGCACCCGCAACATAGAAAAGCTTGAACAAAACCGCGTCATCATAGAAAGGCGTCCACTATGAAAAAAAGAACTTTTTTGTCCCTTCTCCTCTTTGTCTGCACGCTCATGCTGTCGGCCTGCAACAGCTCCTTTACCAAATCGGTCACTTTTTCAGTCGACAACGGCGACAAGGTCAAGATCACCGTAGATGCCAAAGCCGGCTACGGCGTCACCATGGAAGTCCCGCTCGCCGTCACTAAGGGCGACGAGACGATCCTCAATGCTTCCTTTGCCTACGCGGACTATTACGACAGCTACTACCAGGCGGCAACAGGCGATCCGGCCGCCGCTCTGTTAGACGAGGGAACCAAAGACGGCAACGATTATTTCTACTATACGGTAGACGGACAGAGCGGAACCGAGCACAACTACGTTGTAAAAGTAAAGGATTCCCAGACTCTTGTCGTAATCGGCTCTCTGGCGGGCGAGGCCGAGGCACAGGCCGCGTTTGAGGCTATGACAATCTCCCTTGCGGAGTAATTTCCGTCCGCTCCTGCCGCCTGCTTTTTACTTCAGGAATCCGTTGATAATCTGTTCTTCGGCTTCCTGCTCGGTCAAACCCAGTGTCATCAGCTTAATCAGCTGTTCGCCGGCAATCTTACCGATCGCCGCCTCATGGATCAGCGCCGCGTCCAGGTCATTGGCCTCCAGCTGCGGAACCGCCAGGATGCGCGCCTGCCCCATGATGATGGCATCGCACTCCGTATGGCCGCTGCAGGGGGCGTTGCCCACGATCCGCGAATTAAATTCCTGATAGGACGTATCCTGCGCCACCGAGCGCGACACCACGTCGGCGCTGGCCCCGGCCCCGTTCAGGCGCACCGTATAATGGCTCACGGCCTTCTGGCTGCCGTGTGTCAAAAGCCGCTCCCGCACCACAAGGCGCGCTCCGGCCGCCAGCTCGGCCGTCGTCGTGCGCACGGTCGAATCGACGCCGCGGATCTGCACCATCTCCATCTCCATCGAGGCCCCTTCTTCCAGATGTACCTCGGTGCCGGGATTGAGGATGCGCTGTCCGCTCCCGTCGCCCTCGCCGTAGTGCTTCTCAACGTATTTTACGCGGGCGTTTTTCTCCAAATAAAAACGGTGGATGCCGTCGTGCTGCGAGTCCTGGTCCCCGCAATTGTGAATCCCGCATCCGGCCACAATGACGATATCGCTGTCCTCGCCGATATAGAAATCGTTGTAGACCACCTCTTTTAAGCCGCTGCGGCTCAACACGACCGGAATGTGGACGCTCTCGTTTTTCGTCCCCGGCAATACGCGGATATCAATGCCGCTGCCGTCCTCCTTACTGATGATATCAATGTGGGCCGTCGTGCTGCGCCCGGCCGTCTGCCCGTCGGCACGCAGGTTGTATGCGCCCTCGGGCACGCTGTGCAGCCCGGCCACCTCTTCCAGTATCCTCTGCTGAATCCGATCCATTATCTGCGTCCCCCTTCCCCGTAAAACTTATTGCAGGCGTCGATCGCCGATGTCGTGCCTAGGAGCGACGGCAGGATCTCCTCACGCGGCCCTTGCTTCGTGATCCGCCCGTCGGCGATCACGACGATTTCATCGGCGATATTCAGGATCCGTTCCTGGTGGGAAATAATCATGATCGAACCGTCCGTCCTCTCCCGCATCCGCTCAAAGACCTGGATCAGATTTTGGAAGCTCCACAGATCGATCCCGGCCTCCGGCTCGTCGAATACCGACAGCTTTGTTCCTCTGGCTAACACCGTAGCGATCTCAATGCGCTTTAATTCTCCGCCGGAAAGGCTGGCGTTGACCTCCCGCCGGATATAATCCTTCGCACACAGCCCTACCTCCGAAAGGTACTGGCAGGCATCGGCGACCGAGAGCTGCTTTTTCGCCGCCAGACGTAAGAGGTCGATCACCTCAAGCCCCTTAAAACGAACCGGCTGCTGGAAGGCAAAGCTGATGCCTAAGTTAGCCCGTTCGGTGATGCCAAGCTTTGTAATATCCTGCTCCTGAAAATAGATCCGGCCCGAAACAGGCTGCTCGATCCCGGCGATCAGTTTCGCCAACGTAGACTTCCCGCCGCCGTTGGGCCCAGTGACCACCACAAACTTATGATCGCCAATCGTTACGCTTATGTCCCGCAAAATCTCCTTCTGGCCCTGCTCGGCCGGTACTTCAAATGACACGTTTTCTAATGTCAGCATACGCTCCTCCTGTGTCGTTATCTTTTAGCGCGCCACGCAGGCCTGCGCCGCCCGGCACGTCAAAACCGCTGGTTCCTGCGGGATATTATAACCTATTTTTCTTTATTTTACCAGAGGGGATAAAACAGCACGTGCTAATAAACCTGCGGATTATTTCCTGAATATCGTGTAATCTCAGGAAATTCCTTTGACCAAAACAAAAAGATTTGTTTTTTTATATAACACGGGATTTCGTCCATACGGCAATACGATATGAGAAATCTCTTATTTTCCTCACTCAAAAAAAGTCTTTCCCGCCAGGCCTTGTCTAAGCTGATTTCCATTACGACATCTTCTATTATATCGTTGTAGTATTTTTTCCTTCTCTTTTTTCTTTGGCGTTGATTCATATTTCACCTTTTACATATCTTTTTCTTATTTTAAGGCCATTACGCTTTCTACTGCCAGACAAAGTAGACACCGTTAATCGGCTGTGCTATAATAGCGTCGGCAGTAAACGATCCATTGACAAGGGAGGTAAACGCTTGTTTCATAAATTTCACAGCCAGGATGACAGAAAAAAATTCGGCGGCTCCGCTTTTTTGGAGCTGCAGTATTGCCGAATGGATTGTAACGCCAGCATAGAGCGTCTTGTTTCCGTTCACGAAATCAAGCGCTGGCAAACGGATTCTCTTTATGTATATATGGATGATATGGAACTGTTTTTTCAACAGTATGCGGATGTTTTCAAAAATGGCGTCTATAACAATCGAAAAACAGGTGTTGTTGACTTATACGGAATCAATTACTACTCCCCGGCGCAGGTAAATGAAATCATTGGCGCGATCGAAAAGAAAAAACCGATGGATTATCTGCCTCTGTTAAACTGGCTTTATGAGGCCAAAACATTCAATGGCATGTATATTCTCGGAATTTAGAACGTGCGCCCGCCGGAAGCACCGGACAAAGGCAGGAAACCCTTCTTCGGTTTCCTGCCTTCCTTTCACCTGTCGGCGGATCGTCTGACCCGCGCCGTTTCTATCAGTCGATCTTCTCGACGATCTCCTCCAGCGCCTTGCCAAGCGCCTCGGACTTCTCTGCCGCGTCCTCCATGGACGTGCCCTTTACGCCGTAGTACATCTTCAGCTTCGGCTCCGTGCCGGAGGGGCGTACACACACCCATGCATCGTCGGTTAAATCATAGTAGAGCACCTTAGAGGCCGGCAGGCCGGTCGGCTTCACTTCGCCGGTCGCCAAGTCGGTCACGGTGTCCTTCATATAATCCCGCGCCGAGGTTACCTGGTAGGCGCCGATCGCCGCCGGAGCCTGCTTTTGCAGGGTATCCATGATGCGGGCGATCTTCTCCAGGCCCTCCTTGCCCTTTAAGGTAAAGGTCTTGATGTCGTCCTTGTAATAGCCGTAGCGCTCGTACATGGCGATCATCGCATCCCACAGCGTCATGTTTTTGCTCTTATAGTAGGCGGCCGCCTCGCAGAGCGCCATCACGGCCACGATCGCATCCTTGTCCCTCGCATGGGTGCCGATCAGGCAGCCGTAGCTCTCCTCAAAGCCGAAGAGGTATGTACCCTTGCCGCTCTCTTCAAAGCCCAGGATCTGCTGGCCGATGTACTTGAAGCCGGTCAGCACCTCGATCAGGCGCACGCCGTAGTAGCGGGCGATGGCGTCGGCCAGGTTGGAGGTCACGATCGTCTTGATCAGCGCCCCGTCCTCCGGCAGGCCCTTTAGCTCCTTGATCTGGCTGATCTCATAGTCGGCCAGCAGGCAGCCGGACATGTTGCCGGTCAGGGTAATATACTCGCCGCTCTTTGTATCCTTCACATACACGCCCAGGCGGTCGGCGTCGGGGTCGGTCGCCAGCACCAGGTCGGCATCCACCTTCTTGGCCAGCGCCAGGCCCAGCGTAAAGGCCTCGGCCGCCTCGGGATTCGGATAGCTCACCGTCGGGAATTCGCCGTCGGGCAGCTCCTGCTCGGGCACCACCCACACGTTTTCAAAGCCCAGCTCCTTCATAATGCGGCGCGCGGGGATATTGCCGGTACCGTGAAGCGGGGAGTAGACGATGCGCAGATTCTTCGCCTGCTCGGCGATGCAGTCGGGGCGGCGCACCTGCGATTTGAGCGCCGCGATGTAAGCGTCGTCGATCTCCTTGCCGATCTGCACATACAGGCCGGCGGCTACGGCCGCTTCCTTGTCCATCGTCTTTACCTCGGCAAAATCGGTCACGGCCTGTACCTCGGCCATGATGCCGCCGTCATGGGGCGGCGTGATCTGGGCGCCGTCCTCCCAGTATACCTTGTAGCCGTTGTACTCCGGCGGGTTGTGGCTGGCCGTGATATTGATGCCGGCGATGCATTTGAGCGTGCGCACGGCAAAGGACAGCTCCGGCGTCGGGCGCAGGGACTCAAATACATAGGCCTTGATCCCGTTTGCGCACAGGCACAGCGCCGCCTCGTCGGCAAACTCCGGCGACATCCGGCGCGAATCAAAGGCAATCGCCACGCCCCTGTCCTGCGCGCCCTGCTTGCTGATATAATTTGCCAGCCCCTGTGTGGTCTTGCGGACTGTATAGATATTCATGCGGTTTGTGCCGGCCCCGATCACGCCGCGCAGGCCGGCCGTGCCAAATGCCAGGGACATGTAGAAACGGTCCTCGATCTCCTTTTCATTGTCCCGGATTGCCTCCAGCTCCGCCTTCGTCGCTGCGTCAAAATAAGGATTGGCCAGCCACTGCTCATAGGTCTCTTTGTAGCCCATAAATGTTTTCCTCCTGTGATCTTTTTGCGGGCTTGTCCGGCCCTGCAGAGGGAGCCGGGCCGGCCGCCTGTCCCGGCCGCCGGCGTTTCGCCCATTCATTCTTATTATATAACACTCTGCTGCAAAAAGTCCAGAAACTTCTTGCGTTCCGGCTCCTGTTCTTCCAAAATTTTCAGCTTTTCCGTATTTCTGGCCGGAATCCAGGCCTTATTCGAATTGTAATAGAAATTGATCTGTTTCCAATACTTTTCCGGGTATAAAAAACGGATGTACAGGTATTGGCGGTCGTACGGCGTGAGACGCAGATGGCGGTCGTATTCCTCCAGCATCCGCTTTCCGGTCCGGCAGCAAAATCCCTGCTTTTCCATTGCCTTGCGCATGAAATAGTACAAATCGGAAGCCTGCGTCCCGCGTGTCATCCCCATGAAATCCGTAACCATCGCAAACTCACCGTCATAGAGGATATGGTGATGGCTGTACTCGCCATGGCAGAGCCGGTTCGCGCAGCGCGTCTGCTCCTGCTGCTTTAGCAGCCGTTCCGCCTCCTGCGCCTGCTCAAAAAACATCGAAAAACTACGCATCATACATAGCTCGAATTCCGATTTATGGCGCACCTTGTGCACAAAGCTCCGCGCCCGGCGCAATTCTGCCGTGTGACGTGCGTATCCCTCCAAGAGGCTGTCCCCCTCCTTATAAGAATCCCCCGAAAGCTGCCGCAGGCCGCCATGGAGCAGCGCCAACAGGCGTACGCCCCGCAGGACCTCCGCTTCATTCGTCAAGTCGCATTCCCGGCCGCCGTTCCATTCCTTTACTACATAGGGCGTCTGTTCCGCGTCAAGGCTCAAAAGCTGGCCCTCCCGGTTTGCAATCACACGGTCTACTGCCACGGGGGCACAGGCTTCCAGTGCCGTGAGCGTCTCCTGTACCTGCGAAAGCCTGGCCTCCGTCCCTTTATATTCCTTTAACAGCCGGCAGCCCTGTCTCGTTTCACACAGCACCGCTCCCCGGACCCGGCTGGTGCGGATTATGTCTAATTCATATTGCTGTAATACGTCAAGCCCTTTTTCGTTCACCGTTACCCCTCCGCCTCCTTCGCTACTGTCATTGTATGAAAGCCTGCCCGGAAAAATACCTCGCGGACTTGACAAAAACGCTTGCTCCAGGTACACTGACTGCCAGTGGCACTCGCGCAGCGCCGACCCAACAGGAGGGATTTATTATGCTTACGTTAGACAAAATTTATCATGCGGCTTTCGTTTTAAAGGATGTCGCCCGCAGAACCGATCTCATTGCCGCCCCCGGCCTAGGCGGCAGCGGCGAGCTCTATTTGAAAACGGAAAACCTGCAGATTACCGGCAGCTTTAAGCTGCGCGGCGCTTATTACAAGATCAGCCAGCTGACGGAGGAGGAAAAGGCGCGCGGCATCGTCGCCTGCAGTGCCGGCAACCATGCGCAGGGCGTCGCCCTGGCCGCTACGGAAAACGGCATTGCCAGCACCATCTGTATGCCGGACGGCGCTCCCATCAGCAAGGTCGAAGCCACCAAACGCCTGGGGGCCCATGTATGCCTGGTCAAGGGCGCTTACGACGACGCCTATGAATATGCCTGTAAACTACAGGGGGAAACGGGCGCTACCTTTATCCATCCCTTTGAGGATGAGCTTGTCATCGCGGGGCAGGGCACCATTGGCTTAGAAATTCTTGACCAGCTGGCCGATGTGGACGCCGTGCTGGTGCCGGTCGGCGGCGGCGGCCTGGTAAGCGGCGTAGCCTTCGCGATCAAAAGCCTGCGGCCCGATGTGAAGGTCTACGGGGTACAGGCCGCCGGGGCCCCCAGTATGTTCAACAGCATGAGCGCCCATAAATCCATTACGCTGGACAGCGTATCCACCTTCGCCGACGGTATCGCGGTCAAGCATCCCGGCGATATTACGTTTTCCATGGTTGAAAAATACGTGGACGGCATCGTGACCGTTACAGAGGACGAGATCGCCGCCGCCATTCTGGCCCTGATCGAGAAGCAAAAGCTGATTGCCGAGGGCGCCGGCGCGGTCGGCGTAGCCGCCGCTATGTTTGATAAAGTAGATTTGAAGGGCAAGAAGGCTGTCTGCCTGGTGTCCGGCGGTAATATTGACGTAAATATCCTAAACCGGGTCATTACCCGCGGCCTGGTCATGAGCGGCCGCAATACGAATCTGATGATCGCTCTCGAGGATAAGCCCGGGCAGCTGCAGGGTGTCAGCGAGATCATCAGCCGCTGCGGGGGCAATGTGGTCAGCGTCTATCACGACCGGGGGGATACCAGCATGACGATTACCAGCTGCTACCTAAAGCTGGGGCTGGAAACCCGGGATCGGGAACAGATTCGGCAGATCCGGGACGCATTGACCGAGGCCGGGTTTACGCTTGTGAGCGAGCGGGCCTGAGGGCAGGCGGCTTTCGGCCATCGGACGGTAAATAAACAGGATGCGGCGGCGCCTATGTCATGGCAAAATGACAGACGCCGCCTTTTTGGTATGCTTTATGCCCAATCCTTTTTTCGGTACAACAGCGCTCCGGCCGCCGTAAACACAATCGTCAATCCTCCCAGCACCAGCAGCTCCTTTTTGTGCATCCCCAGGCCGTCTCCCGCAAAAATCCCCTGCATCAGATCAACCGCGTACGTCATCGGCAAAAGCCCGGCTATCTTTTGCACGGATTCCGGAAACAACAGATCCGGCACCGTTGCGCCGGAGAGAAAGAGCATAAGGAAATACGAAAGATAACACAGCAGATGGCTTATCTTAGCCCCTTTTCCGACCGCGGTAAAAAAGAACCCCATCGAGAACATTGACGTCATAGAGAGAAGCCCTGCCGCACCGGCCAGAAGGAGGCTGCCCCGGATTTGCACCTGGTAAAGGATTTTTCCTGCCAGCCAGAGAATGAGAATCCCCGCCGCCGCCAGGAGCAGGTTCACGGTGATTTGGGCCAGGATCATATGCTTCTTCCCGACCGGGGTAGCGTCAAAACGTTTGTAGATTTTTTTCTCCTTGCACTCGGCCATCGTCAAGGGAAACGACATCAGGCCCGCAACCCCCATGACCATAACGGAATATCCCGGGATGGAAAGGTCCATCATCCGCAGGTCGGAGCCGGGCGCTATGGACTCATTCCCAAAGATGCTGCCAAACAGGATCAGCATCATCAGGGGGAATATCAGGCCAAAGAAAAAACCGAAAAAATTTCGCACGAGCAGGCAGAACTCAATCCTGCAGGTAAACGCAAACCGCCTCATAAGATACCCTCCATCGTAATCCTCTCTGTTTTGGGTACAAGCTGCAAATAGAGCTGCTCCAACGTGCCGCCTTCCTGCCACACATCCGGCGAAAGCCGGCTTTTTGCCCACTGGCGAAACGCCGGCTGTGAGCCAAAAAACCGCTGCCGTCCCTCGTCCAGATAGAGGAGCTTGTCGGCCAGGGCTTCCACCTCGTCCATATAGTGCGACACCAGGAGAACGGCAACGCCGTGCTCGCGGATGGCCCGGAGCATCGTCCACATATTTTGCCGTACCTCCGGGTCAAGCCCGGTGGTCAATTCGTCCAGGATTATGAGCTTTGGTCTCCCCATCAGCGCCAGCACGACCGACAGCCGCTGCTTCTCCCCGCCGGACAGTTTGCCGGCCGGACGTTTTCTTTTATCCTCCAGATCCATCTGCCGCAGCAGGCTTTGCCAGTCGGCGGGCCGCTCATAAAAGTGTTCAAACAGCCGGCACAGTTCTTCTACCCGGATCTTGGCGGGGTATTCTGTTTCCTGCAGCTGTACCCCTGTCTGCCTGTAAATTTCTCCGCGCCGGCGCCAGGGATCCTTTCCGAATACCCGGACGGAGCCGCTGTCAGGCTTCCTCAACCCTTCCACACATTCGATTGTAGATGTTTTTCCCGATCCGTTGGGCCCGATCACTGCCAGGGCTTCGCCCCGTTCCAGCATAAAGGACACCTCCTGCACAGCCCGGACGTTTTTATAGGACAAGTTCAGATGCTCTACCTCTACAATAGCTTGTGCCATCGTCACGCCTCCCTTCGTTTTGCATTTTGCTTCCTGTCTCAAGCTGGCGCTATTATATTACGTGTGTTAAGCCGATGCAATATCTCGGGTGGAAGCGGTGGTCTGCGGTGCGTAAGAGGTCGGATTTTATGTCCCAAATACACCCGCTGCCGGCCGCGATATGGTATAATCCTGTTAAGGATTATACCAGCGCCGATTCGCGTCCGGCCGAAGGACGGACAATTATTGCAGCGAATCGTGTGCCTCCCCCCGGAGGGGGCATGTGCGGAGCACATGGTATACTTATTCAGAACCCCTGCAGCTTGGCCCCCACCGGGGAGGCAGACGGGCTTGGCCCGATCGGATGGGATTGGGGGAAAGGAGCTTGGCCATGAGAGTAGAATGCAATATTCATGCGGACTGCGCAGAACCCTGCGCCGTTTTACATATCCGCCAAATAACGCCTGCCATCGCAGAGGCAATTTCCCTTTTAGAAAGGGAGGATGCTTCTTCCCTGTCGCTGGTGGCGGGGCGGGGCGGTAAATCGTATTTTCTGAAACCGGAGGATTTGGAATTGGTACGTACGGAAGGTCGGGAGATCGTGGGCTATGACAGACAGAAGAACCGATACAGGCTGGACAGACCGTTGTATGAGCTGGAGCATATCCTGGGCAATGTATTTGTACGGGTCTCCAAATCTTCGATCATCAATATCCGGCAAATCCGTCATGTATCCGCCGGCTTTAACGGGACTTTGGAGCTAGTGATGAAAAACGGGATGGAGGACTATATTTCCAGAAGTTTTCGAAAATCTTTTAAAGAAAGGCTGGGCTTGAAATGAAACATCCGATCCGATCTGTCGTCCAATATCTGCTTCGGGGCATCCTCTGGGGATGTACCTTTTTTGTCTTTTTCTGCCTGGCCGCGTACTTCTGGCTGGGAAAGGAGTTCCTGGCATCGATAGCGGAAGCCTTTCCGGCACATGCCGCCGGCTCTATGCTTGTGGGAATCGGTTACGGATCCACCGCCATTATATATAGATGGGAAAGGCCTTCTCTGGCAGTAAAAGCGACCATCCATTTCTGCGTTGGGACCGCCGTTTTCTTTTTGACCGCCGTCTGCCTGGGCTGGATCCCTTTTAAAGCCCTTCGATGGGAGCATATCCTTCTGGAGGTTTTGGTTTCCTGTATCACGTTTGGGATTGTGTGGTTTGGGTTTTATCTGCTTGGCTGTAAGGAGGCCAAAGAAATCAATGACAGGCTGCGCGATTTGGAGAAGAGATGGACGGACGCCAGGGGATAGCGTCCTGCCGGATTCTATCCGGTCAAGACACCAAAGGCAGCCCGGCCCGCCCTCTTACACCTCCCGGACGGCTTTTAGCCCCTATACGTCGCCGTCCGGGCGGTGCATGGATTTTTCGGCCGCAAAGCCCTCGGGATAACGCTTTTTCAGCTTGTCAATATTCATTTGGAGGATATCTTCCAGATGATAGCCAATTGCCGTCGCCGTCTCCGCCAGATACCAGGCGATGTCGCCCAGCTCTCTGGCCAGGTGCTCCGTGTCCAGTTCATGGCCTTGTGCCAGATGTTTTTTTACGATGTCGATCGCCTCTCCCGATTCGCCGCACAGCCCCATCACGCCGTTGATTAAGATATCCTTTTTATCCAGCTCCGGGTTGAGCGTCCGCATGGCCAGCTCCTGATATTCCTGAATGCTCATGTTTCCTCCCGATTTCATTTTTGTTATACCATAACACTCTGCTGCCCTTTGGTCAATTGTTGGGAGTCAACTTTTATAGTGTCGGCCGTCAACAGACCCTGTTCTCGTTTTATAAGATAATAAAACTACAGCCACACGGAAAACGGCTTATACATTATCGCAAAGCGAGAGGAGGAACGCATCTTGAAACGAATGAACCATTTAAAGGCAGTGGCCGTAGCTCTGGTCCTTTCTTTGACTCTGGACGCCTGCACGGCTTCCGCGGCAGCATCCGCGCCGGAAAGCAGCATCGCAAACGAAACAGCGACGGCCGCCGAAGCTTCCGCTCCCGACGGCGACGGCCGCTGGGAGGACATTTTAAACGATGTCTATGAGCGTGTTTCCGCCAATCAGGTAGAGCATGCCCCCGAGGTTAAGACGCTGGCTTCCGGTGTCCAAATCCAGCGTACCCCGGCCGACAGCGTAGCCTATAATACGGTCATCCTGAAGGCCGATCAGCGAGGCTGCGCGGCCTGCCACAACGACCTGGCGCAGACGCTCATGGACTGCAAGACCTTTGTATCCGACGGCTATTACCGTCATTTTGAGCTGGTAAATGAATATGGCATCGAGACGACCGTGCGTCAGTGCTATATTTGCCATGTGACGCAGGATAACTGGCTGCCTTCTTTGCGCACCCTGATCCATAGCATCCACGACAGCCAAAATACCGCCTTCGGGCAGATGGGCGGCGATTGCTGGAGCTGCCATGCGGTGGATGAGCAAAGCGGCGACATACAGCTGTGGGATAACGTAAAATATACCATGCTGCATGGAATTACCGCTACCCCGGACGTGGACGGTGATTTTTCCTACGACCAGGACGTACTCTCTGCCCAGGCCTGCTCCCTGAACTGGATGAGCCGGCCAACCGACCAGGAACGCCTGGCCCGGTATTTTAACGGCGAAACGCCCGATCCTGCCACCGACGGCATCTACGATACCTGGACAATCACCGTAGAGGGCGAGGTGGAAAATCCGCTCACCTTTACGCTCCGGGAGCTGATCGAGGGGGAAAATGTCCCCCATGTGACCAAAAATTCCACCTCCCAGTGTGCCATCAATCCTCTGGGGGGCCCGATCATCTCCAACGTGGAAATCACCGGCGTTCCGGTGTCCTGGATCCTGGAACAGGCCGGCGTCAAGCCCGGCGCCAATATCTATTACTGCGGCAGCGAGGAAAACATGGCCTACGGCCAGGAAATCTCCCGGCTTGCCGAGCATCCCGCCTATCTCGTCTATGAGATTAACGGCGAACCCCTTTCTTATATGAACGGTTATCCGGTCACCAACTGGGTGGAAGCGGCTACCGCCGCCGACGGCCGTAAGCAATGTACGGCAATCCGTGTAGAAACCGGCGAATGGGCCGACAGCAATCCTTCCTATATGAACTATACCGATCATGGCCCCTTTGCCGACAGCTTTGACAATTTCCCGAACGTGGGTATCTGTCAGCTTACGGATGGGCAGGTGATCCCGGCCGGAGAGCCTTACACCTTTGAAGGATACGCTTACGGCTTCCGCGAAGCGCTGAATGCAAATGTGTACACCGATACGGAACCGCTTAACACGACACAGGAGCCGGAGGCGATCGCAGCGATCGAGATTTCCTTTGACCAGGGGGAGACCTGGAGCCGCTTTGATACCAGCGAGGCCACCTCGGACCGCTGGGTCTACTGGTATTTCACCTGGATGCCGGAGGCGCCCGGCTCCTATGTTATCAGCGTACGCGCCATCCGTGCCGACGGCCTGGCCACGGCCTACCCGATTGAAAAACTGATCACGGTGCAATAGAAAGAAAGGGTAACGATATGAAAAATAAAAAGCTGAAAAAGATTGTAAGCGGCACAGCCGGCGCGGCCCTTCTCCTATCCGGATACGCGCAGCCCGCCGACCAGACGGTCCAGACTGCCTCCAAGCAGAGTGAGACGGCCATGACACAGGACGGTACAACAATGGTGCAAGAAGGCTATACCATCCGCAGTGCCGTCGATGGTACAGAATCCTATACTCCGGTCGCATATGTCCAGGGCCGGTTTTCCTTTGACCAGGAGCAGCTCACTCCTGCGGACGAAGCCTTCAACCTGTTTGGCACCGTCCTCACCGGTATCTGTGCCAAGCCTGCGTTTGCGCTTGAAAACGACCGCTGTGATTTCTACATCAATGTGGGCGGCCGGATTCAGAAAGCGTACTCCGTCAGCCTCAAAAACATGGCGGATAAAGAAGAGACAAAAACCATGCTATGCTCCTGCGCCACCGGTGCGGCCTCCGCCAACGTCCGCGCTACCGGCATTTTGATCTCGGATATCCTGCAGCTGGCGGAAACAATCGATGATGTCAATGCCGTCACCTTCCTCAGCGCGGACAGCTACGGACAAACGCTCCCTCTGTCATACGTACTGGAAAAGGAAGCGATGATCGTCTATCGCATCGGCGGCGAAAGCCTGCCTTCGGGCACACAGCTTTATATCCCCGAAACCGTAGCCAAATACTTTACCCGCAATGTCGTGGATATCGAGCTAACCCGTGAAGAGGTATTGCCGGAGGTTGAAAGCCGCGATGAAAGCCTGCGGGCCGAGGTGACGATCCGCAATGCCGCCGAGGACTGTACCTTTGGTCTTGACGAGGCCATTGTTTTTGAAGGGTACGCGGATGATCTGGGCGACCCGAATCGCTGCCGTCGAGTTTTCGATGGACGGAGGCGAAACCTGGACTTCCTGCGAAACACCGGACGCCACGCCGGAGCGCTGGGTTTACTGGCATTTTGAGTATCAGCCGGAGGCCGCAGGAACGTATCAACTGTTGGTACGGGCCCGGACACAGGGCGGACACGTAAGCCCGCTGGCCGCCAGCCTGCGCTTTGCCGTTGCCGAATAGACTTACCCCTTTCTTGCTTTCATAAAAGGGACGCCGCGTTTGTAGCAGCGTCCCTTTTAAATCCGTCCTTCCCTCTTTGAAGCCCTACGAAGCCGGATAGAGCTCCGGCTCCCGCATCAGTATCGTATGCAGCGTCTGCGTGACCGTCGGCCGGCTGCGATTGCACATAGCGGCCATCTGTTCATGGGTCAGCGGCGGGATCTGATTCTTCCTGCACCAATCCAGGATATAGCGAACCGCCGTATAGGAGTCATGCCCGCCTACACATCTGAGAAATTCCTGTTTTTCCGCCACACAGTGCTGCAAAATATTGTCGTAAAGCGCCCGGATAAATACCAGCTCTTTTGAAAGCGTTTGAACCACCGCCGTGTCAAACACCGCGACCGTACAGTCCAGAAAACACAATACATCCCGATCCGCGGTGGGCATACCCCATATATCAATCAACGGCCCCGGGCTGATCAGCCCCCCGCGAGCGCTCAGCCCGCTGGTTGTCATCTGTCCGTTTTCATCCGTATCCGTAAAAACCAGGAGCCCTTCTTCTAAAACCGCGACCTGTTGTTCCCAATACCGATAATTCAGGCGCTGTCCCTTTGCATATCGATAAAAACGGCAGTTTGCACAGAGCCGGTCTCTCATAGAAACCGGCAACGGCGCAAAAAACGGATTGTCTTTGAATTCATTTGCCATGGCTGCATCCCTCGTTTCCCGTTAATATTAGCACAGGCGTAAAGAAAATGCAAACATTGATTACAAGGGCTTCTCTCCTCGGACGCCGCTGCAAAAACCCAGGAATTCACGGCGGTAATTTTCCGGCCAGCCGGCAAATTCAGCCGAAAGAACGGGGTTTTTTGGGATTTCCTTTGATACCTCGGCTTCGCCGCAAAGCATGGGGAACAGAGTGCGCAGATTTGTTTGAGTCATTGAAGTTTTCATAGATCGATACCTTTCTGAAATGGAGGCAGACTGCCTGATTGAATTGAAAAGCTTTTGACTGTCGGACCTGTTTATTGCGATATTGCGTCGGGCTGATTTTACTTACGGGCTGATTTTAACTGCGTTTCCAATTGTTGGATGCGCTTTTCCAGCCGTTTTCGTTCCGCCGCCCGCTCCCGCCGCTCCGCATCTAATTCCTCCTGCATCTCGTCGATCATCAGCTGCACCGTATTCCGGTCTAATTCCCGCAGTTCTTCCGAAAACATCCGCATTACCTCCTCTATATTCCTGCAATGGCTATACACCTGCTCATACAGAGGCTTGAATTCCGGGTAGGCTTTGAGCAACTTACAAACCATCTCCGGATCATCCTCGCTCAGAAACACCAGCCATGCGTCCAGCTTATTTGTGATATCTTTATTGTGCTGGATCTGATGGAAGATGTCAAGCGGTATCAGCAGATATTTCTGCAAAAGCTCCATTTGCAGGCCGGTGTCGGATTGCTGGGAAAAATAGTGCAGATAGGCGTGGGGGCAGGTGCGAAATTCTGCCGGGCTGTTTTCGAATAAGACGATCGTATATACTGCGCGGATATCCTTATAGCTGAACTTTTTCTTCTTCTCACTGCGTACCCTCTTATACTGGCGCAAAAGCATATCGGCCGAATAACAGGCGCACCGTTCGCCCGGGAATTTGTAGCCGATTTTTTGGATTTCCAGGTTTACAATTTTGTGATTTCTTAGCTCCACCACGATATCTGTGATCAGCAGAGTACTTTCATCGGCGATTCGCGTGGAATCGTTGGGAAGGACGGCCAGGATTCGGACGTTTTCGTGCAGCAAAAGGGATAAGAATTCCTCTAACCGCTCCGGCGTGGTTTCCGGATTGAGGATTTCTTTGAAAAAGACGTCATACAAGAGCTTTGCTCCCCGGACGCCGCTGCAAAAATCCAGGAATTCACGGCGGTAGCTCTCCGGCCAACCGGCAAATTCAGCCAGGAGAGAGGGGGTTTTTTGGATTTCCTCCAATACCTCGGCTTCGCCGCGAAGCATGGGGAACAGTGTGCGCAGATTTGTTTGGGTGGTTGAACTTATTAGGGTCGTTGAAATTGCTTGTTTCGTTGAATTTGCTAGGATCGTTGGCTTTGTTTGAATCGTTGGGTTTGTCATAAATAAATGCCTCTCTGAGATTGGTATGGCGGCCTGATTGAAAGGGGGATGAAAGATTTACCCATGCAAGGCGCTGCATGAATCCCACAGGCTGCCGGATCGGATTGTTTCTTTCATACTATAGCATATTTCCGACCAATACACCACCAACCAAAAGAGAGGGCTTTAACAAAAATCCTCACTTTTGGAGAGGGTTTTCGCCAAACCACCGAAAAAAGGAGCGTTCTACCGCTCCTCCTTCGTCCCCCGCAAATGCGTATTCATTTTTTTAACCGTATGCTTGCCGACGACAAATTCAATAATCCAGATCGCCGCAAAAATCAGGGCAAAGATGCCCAGGTACTTCAAAAACCCCAAAACGCTGTGCTCCATCCAGTGCAGCAGATAGGCAACCGGTATCATAATGATGGAAATAATCCCAAAATAGACCCCGCTTTGCTTGACAAGGCTCCAGCTCTCCATATCCCAAATCACGGAGGCCGCGCCGAATCCCGCTCCCAACACGCCCGAGAGCGCGGCCTGCAAGACCACCGCCCGAATCTCGCTTCCTGCTGCCGAAACAAGCTCCGGTATGCACGGCGTGTAATAGCCCTGCCCCCATGCCAGAGAGCCGGCGACCGTGATCAGATAGCTGATAGCAACCCCCGGCAAAATTCCCAGAAGCCCGCGCAGAATGATTTTCTTTTTCATATCCTTCCCCTCACATTCCTAATATTTTTTTGATTTTCGGCACATAGCGCCTGGATACATAGCTGATCGTCCCGTCGGACAGCTTGACGCAGATCGTCCCGGTAAAGCTTAAATCAAAGGTCTTGATCTGTTTCAGGTTGAGAATCTCCGAATTGGAAATACGGACGAAGAATCGGGGATCCAGGCGCGCTTCTGCTTCATACAGCCTCAGACGCAGCGTGTATTCGCCGTTTTTTGTGACCGCAAAAACCTTTCCCGCGTTGGCGTATACCCGGATCAGGTCGCCCGGCTCCAACACCTCGAATTTGTCGTCCTTGCTGCCGGAAAGAATCTGCGGCGCGCTGTCTGATAATTTTTTGATAATTTCCTCCACTTCCTCTGTTATGGAATCTGCCATGATCCATACCCTGGGTTCCGTACAGGACGGGTCAAGCTTTATTTCGATCTGCACTTTCCCCACCCCCTGCTTTTTTGCATTCGCTCCACCTCTTTCTTTTCGATTGCCTGTATCCGCGTAAAATGACAGGCGGTCCTTTCCGTACTTCCCTTTGCAATTGTTATTATAGGCAAAACAAAAACCGCCTGCAACCGATTTGCGACAGGCGGTCGATTTCGGCAGACAGACGGTTTATCTGGATTACGGCCCGGCGAATCCTTACCGGCTATGGATCATCCGGTCGATCAGCCCAAATTCCAGCGCTTCGGCGGCCGACAAATAGCGGTCCCTCTCCGTGGCGGCTTCGATTTCCGCCGGCGTCCGGCCCGTGTTTTCCGCCAGAATCCGGTTCAGCCTGTTTTTGCTGTCCTGGATGTGCTCCGAGAAAATGCGGATATCGCTTGCCGATCCCTGGATCCCGTTTCCGTGGATCGCCGGCTGGTGGATCATGATCTGCGCGTTGGGCAGGGCCATGCGTTTTCCTTTCGTTCCGCCCGCCAGCAGGACGGCCCCAAAGCTGGCCGCCAGGCCCAGGCAGATGGTGGAGACGTCGCACTTGATATAGCGCATGGTATCGTAAACCGCCAGGCCGGCCGAAACCGAGCCGCCGGGGCTGTTGATGTAGAGCTGGATGTCCTTGTCCGGAGCTTCGGCTTCTAAAAACAACAGCTGCGCCACGATCGCGCCCGCGGACGAGTCCGTTACCTCCTCGTTCAAAAATATAATCCGGTCGGAAAGAAGCCGCGAATAGATATCGTAGCTTCTCTCTCCCCGGCCGGTTTGCTGGATTACATAAGGTACGAAGCTCATGCCGCCGCCTTTCGGCCTGTCCATGCGGACAGGCGCCGTGCGTATTGGTTGGAAGCGCCCATATGGATCTGGTTTTGCCGGGGCGTAAACGTCCCTCTCTTTCGATATTCCTGCGGCGTGCAGTCGTGTGTTTCGCGGAAGGCCTGCGTGAAGGCTTGCTGGGAGCCGTACCCCGCTTCCAGGGCGATTTCTATGATCGGCTGCCTGGTCGCGGCCAGCTTACGGGCGGCTTCGTCCAGCCGTCTGCCCTGGATGTATTTGTATAAGGTGACGCCTGTGTCGGTTTTAAAGGCTCTGGCTGCGTAGAATTTTGAGTACCCCAGCTCGCCTGCGATTTTTTCCGATGACAGTTCTTCGTCTAAATGCTGTTCTACGTATGCGAGTATTCTTTTTGTTATGGATCTGTCCGCCATTTTGTCCTCGCTCCTTTTTGATTTTTATATTGTGATGTCGGGGGCAGAAGGTATTTTGACCTCTATGTGGTTACTATGCTACTATATCACACGATCCACGGTCTGTCTTAATAAAAATTGCCCTTTGCGGCGCTTTGGGTTGCAAAATCCTTTGGGTATGTTATTCTTAAATATATAGACTCGGCGTTATGGCTGTTTGTTTTAGGGCGGAGGATTCAGCCCGGCATATGGGGAAATGCCTGAAAATGCGCTGGTATGCTCTGAAGGTATGAGCATGATAAATGGAATGTTGCAAGGGTAGCTTGCGGCGAAAGGGCATCCAGAAGCCTGGCATCTGAGTCAAGACGG
>CANSWW010000001.1 GCA_947650845.1 uncultured Lachnospiraceae bacterium | reverse complement strand
AGGGGCGCAGTCCGATGGGAATTTAGACAAGGAGGTTTATCGGAATATAATCAGGTCAAGACACTAGCTTCGCGTCGCTCACAAAAAACGCCTCGCGGATGGTGACTGTGAATGGTAACTTTTTATCACAATTTTTGCAAAAACATTTCTTGACAGCAACTGCTATCCCATGTTATTATGAGGAAAAGGAAGCGGTTTTTAACCGTACGGCCACTATGGCCCAGGCGGCGTACTCGCTTCTTTTTTTATGTTTATCATGTCGTACAAAAACATCTTCTGTTCCGTTTTTCTAACAATCAAGGTTGCATGATATCTGTTTATCCGGATACCCGTTTCTCCGCTTCCCTGCACCCGCATTGAAAAATATGTATCATACCGGAACCACCCCTTTGACGCATTCTGGCTGTGCTTTTCGGTTTTGTTCTCAAGCCATCGCTTGTTCGTAGCATGAATCATCAATTCACCAATTATTTGCGCTGCATTTGCTTTTACCTTTGCCAATGCTCCGCGCAATTTTTTTGTATAAGCAGACTCCGCATATTCGTCCGGGAAATCGCCTGCGATCCAAATCAAGTCCTGGTATTCTTCTACAATATAGCAGCTGCCAATATATTTTTTTAAGTAAAGTTCCACTTCGTTCCATGGGATATTTTGTTTTCCGGTAAAAATTGCTTCCCTGATTTCTGAATAGACTGCTTTTTTCAAAAGCCCCAGCCTCCCCCCAAACATCACAAAACCATCAAAACCGTCCCCGCCCCGATCAGCACGCAGCCCAGCGCCGATTTTACCGTAAACTCCTCATGCAAAAACACAAACGCCAGCACCAGCGTAATCACCACGCTCAGCTTATCCACCGGCGCCACCTTCGATACCTCTCCCAGCTGCAGCGCCCTGTAATAACACAGCCACGAAGCCCCGGTCGCCAGCCCCGAGAGGATCAAAAACAGCCAGCTGCGCCGCCCGATCCCGGACAGCCCCTTCTGCGCGCCGGTCAAAAAGACCATCCCCCAGGCCATCAGTACCACGACCATCGTCCGGATCGCCGTCGCCAGATGGGAATCGACCCCCTCGATCCCTATCTTCGCCAGGATTGACGTACAGGCCGCAAATACCGCCGACAGCAAAGCCAATAGAAACCACATGCTACATTCCCTCCCGTCCATCCAATTGAATCCCATACACCACCATCGCGGAAAAGATTTCCTCCTTTGTCTTTAAATTCGGCGAGGTGGCCGCATATTCCTGTCCACAAAATACGGCTGCCCCGCCTCATTCTGAAAAAGCGTATAAGCCGCCTGGCTGTTCAAATAAAATCCCATAACGGCGTCCCTCCTTCCTCCCATTGTAGCACACCCGGCAGGATTTTACCATTCGCTTTTCAAAACAATCCCCCTGCAAAACCCAAACACCCTGAACCGTTTCCCAAACCAAAGGCATCCCCCTCCCACAACCCCCCCCGTCTCCACGAAAAAAAGGGCGGAACCCCTCCGCCGCTGCGCAGACGATTCCGCCCCATAACCCCCTGGTTCTCATTCCCCCTTCATCTTCCGATACACATCCACAAACTCCTCCGCCAGAATCCCAAAGCCCTCCGCGCTCATTAACTGGTCCTCCGCGTGGACAATCAACAGATTAAAGTTAAGCCGTCCCTCCCCCCGCATCGCCAAAAGCTCCAGATGCGTATCATGCCCTTCCGTAAAGCACCGCTGCCCCTCTAAGATGCTCTCCCGCGCCTCCCCAAAACGCCCCTCCTTCGCCAAATGAAACCGCACCTGCGGCCCCAAAAGAACCACGTCCGCGTCCGCCGCCTTTACCGCCGCCTGCGAAATCGGATGAGCCGAAATCTCCGCCTCATACCCCTCCTTCTGCGCCGCCTCCTGCATCCGGCTCACCAGCAAACTGGTACTCATACCCGCCGCGCAAAGCAATACAATCGGACTTTCTCCTTCAGGTTTTCCCCTTCGAGCCTTCCCCTTCAGGCTTCCCCCTTCACTCTTCAAGCATTCTCTGTTTACCGCTCCTACTCCAGCATCCCTGCCGTATCCTCCAGATACTTTATAATCGGAAGATGCTGCGGGCAATGCCCCTCGCACTGGCCGCATTTAATACAGGAGGACGCCTTTCCCATTCCCATCGCCCCCGTAAAATGATTATAATAATTCTTCGACCGTTCCACCTGCGGGGCCCCAAATTTGCTGATATCGTTCATCAGCTTAAAGAAATCCGGAATCCCGATCTTCTGCGGGCATCCGTCCACACAGTAGCGGCATCCGGTACAGGCGATATTCTCCCTCGAGACGATGATCTGCGCCCCCCGTTCCACCAGCTGCTTCTCCCGTTTTGTCAAAGGCTTAAAGTCCGCCATGTAAGAAAGGTTATCCTCCATCTGCTCCATACTGCTCATTCCCGAAAGCACCATCACCACATTCTCAAGAGAAGCCACATAGCGAATGGCCCAGGAAGCGACAGACCGGTCCGGCTCCGCTTCCTTTAACAGCTTTTCCGCCTCCTCAGGGACATTCGCCAGCAGCCCTCCCTTCACCGGCTCCATGACAAGCACCGGCTTGTGATGCTTCACCGCCACCTCATAGCATTTGCGGGACTGCACGTCAAAATTTTCCCAATCCGCATAGTTTAACTGAAGCTGCACATACTCCATTTCCGGATGGCGGGTCAAAAACTCATCCAAAACATCCGCCTTATCATGAAACGAAAAACCCACGTGGCGTATCTTCCCCTCCGCCTTCTTGCGGGCAACAAACTCAAACGCGCCGATCCTTTCCGCCAGCTCCAGATACTCCTTGTTCATGGAATGCAGCAAATAATAGTCAAAATACTCCACGCCACAGCGCTTTAGCTGGCCCTGGAAAAACCCCTCCAGCTCCTCCTCCTTCTGGACGATAAAAAAAGTCAACTTATCCGTAAGCGTGTAACTGTCGCGGGGATAGCGCTTCGCCACGCATTCCCGGAACGCGGTCTCGCTGTTGCCGCCGCCATGATAGGGAACCGCCGTATCAAAATAGTTAAACCCGGCCCCCATGTAGCGGTCCACCATTTTACGTAACGTCTCATAATCCACCTTCGCCGTGTCCGCCGGATCGGCCAACGGCAGACGCATCAGCCCAAAACCCAGTTTTTTCTCATTCATCCCGTGAAACCCTCCTTTTTTCGCTCTGATTTACACTTGCATTTTCCATGCGCATCGTGTATAATTTTTGTATCCTTACAGTAAATATTTGTTTTTAGTAATGCTTTGTTTACTATAAATACGAATATACAATACATCCGTTATTTTGTCAACACGGTTTGTCAACACTGCCGCCATAAAATGAAAAAACCCGCTCAGGCGTGCGATAATCCCCGTGCGGGCTAGAAAAAGGAGGAATTTCGTTGGAATTTACACAGATACAGGAAATGCTGCTAACGCTGCTTCCGCTATGGAACTATCGCATTGCCAAGCCCTTCAAGCAGCTTCTGGACGAAGGAATCAGCCTCGAGATGTACTACTGCATCCGGACGCTGCAATGGGGCGGAGGCACGATGACCATGTCCGAGCTGGCGGGCTACACCAGAATGCAAAAGCAGCAGATGACGCAGATGGTCAACCGGCTCGTGGAACAGGAGCTTGTGAAGCGGGTCTATGACCCCGCCAACCGCAGGATTATTAAAATCCGCCTCACAGACAAGGCCGCCGAATATATGGAGCATTTTCTGGAGCATGACGCCGGATGCTTCCGCCCGCTTCTGGAGCAAATGCCACCGCAGGATATTTCCGACTTCCAAAAGGGGCTGGAGCTTCTCATCGGCGTATTCTCCCATATGCCCTGCAACTGCCACGACCAGCCGGATATCGTTTCGTCCATGAAAGAAAACGCTTTTCACGAATAGCTTACGCAGCCGGAACGTTTTACGCGAACAGCTACGCAACAAAAACCCTTTACACAAATCGCTTACGCAACCTCCCGTGACACATCCTGTCATCCCCAGTTGGTGGTAATCCAACGGACCTGTGATATAATAACAGTCATCAGGAGGTATGAAAAGTATGAAAACTCATCCAAATCTCATTTCTCAGAACCTGGCTGCCCTGCGCCAGCTGCATCGCTATTCACAGGAGGAAGTAGCCGAAAAAATCGGCGTTTCCCGCCAGGCTGTCGCCAAATGGGAGAACGGCGAGACAATCCCCGACATCCTAAACTGCGACGCCCTGGCCCGGCTCTATGATGTGACCGTAGACAATCTGATTCATTACGACCCGCAAAAAGAAAAATACCCCATCCCGCCCACAGGCAAGCATATCTTCGGCACCGTCACCCTGGGAGAGCGGGGACAGATTGTCCTGCCCAAAAAAGCGCGGGATATCTTTCATCTCAAGCCCGGCGATCTGCTGGTGGTCCTGGGGGACGAAGCGCCCGAGCGGGCCGGTATCGCCTTAACGCCCGCGGATACGTTCCTCCGCTCTCTGGAGTATCTCACAAGTGCGCTGCGGGAACCAGCCCCGGGCCAGGGAGAGGGGGGACGATTTTCATGACGCCCCTTCTCCAGGTAGAAAATCTCTCAAAATCCTATCCCGGCTTTGCCCTCACCAACGTTTCTTTCACGTTACAGCCCGGCCATATTATGGGCCTGATCGGCAAAAACGGCGCCGGCAAGAGCACGACGCTCAAAAGCATCCTGCACATCGTCCGTCCGGACCGCGGAACGGTCCAGGTCTTTGGCCGGGATTTTTTTGCCAATGAACGGACCTGCAAGCAGAAAATCGGCGTGGTCTTTGGCGGCATTGATTTCTATCCTTTAAAAAAGCTGTCCGCCATCACCGCCGTGACCCGCCGGTTTTACGAGGGCTGGGAGCAGTCCCGCTATGAAAACTATCTGAGGCAGTTCGGCCTGGATGAGCACAAGAGGTTCCACGACCTCTCCAATGGCATGAAAGTCAAATACCTGCTGGCCCTGGCCCTTTCCCATCAGGCCCGCCTGCTGATCCTCGACGAGCCTACCAGCGGCCTGGACCCCGTCTCACGCGACGAGCTGCTGCACATTTTCCAAAGCATCGTCGCCGACGGGACGCGGGGAATCCTTTTTTCCACCCATATCACCTCGGATCTGGACCGCTGCAGCGACGATATCACCTACATCTGCAACGGACAGGTGCTGGCCAGCGCCGAAAAAAATGTTTTTCTGCAATCCTTCGACCATCTGCGCACTCCGAATGACACAGCCCCATTGACACTGGAGGAAATCATGCTGCGCGCGGAACCGGCGCAGAAGTTTACCATTATGCCTTGAAAACACGGGCAATATCAAGGAAACACCGCAAGGGTGTACCATTATGCCCTGAGAACACAGGCAATATCAAGGAAACGCCACGAAAGGACTTATATTCCCATGAAACTTCTTTATAAAGAGCTGGCCCTGGCGGCTCACCCCACCTTCTTTGTTTTCACCCTCTTAGGCTGCCTGGCCATCGTGCCCGCCTACCCCTACACCGTTATCTTCCTCTTTGGCTGCCTGGCGCCTTATCTCACCTTCATGTACGCCCGTGAAACCAACGACGCCTGGTACAGCGCCGTCCTGCCAGTCACCAAACGCGATATTGTCCGCGCCAAATGCCGCCTGATCGCCTGTGCCCAGCTTACGCAGCTTCTGCTCTCCGTCCCCTTTGTCCTGCTGCGAAACTTCCTGGCAATCCCCAATAACCCGGTCGGCCTTGACGCCACCGCCGCCTGGTACGGCTGCGGCCTGGTGATCTTCGCCCTCTTTGACCTGGCCTTTTTCCCGGCCTACTACAAGAGCGGCTACAAAGCCGGCAAGGCCTTCCTGTTTGCCATGCTGCCCGTCCTCCCCGCCATGCTTGCTACCGAAGCCCTCGGCCATATCCCGGCCCTTGCCTGGCTGGACAGCTACGCTCCGCGGGATCTCCTGCGCCAGCTGCCGATCCTCTTTGCGGGCGCTTTTGTGTACGGCGCCGGGCTGTGCCTGGCCTGTAAAAAGGCGGAAGAGCGCTTTGAGCGGGTGGACCTATAAAGCCCGGCCACTTTTGTCTTTCCCCGCTGTCTCTCCCAGCAGACACCTCTTTTCCAAAACAAAAAACCAGCCCTGCAAACCGCCCGCAGGACTAGCTTTTTATAAAAAACTCTCCACCGTCCTGGCCGGATTCCAATCCGGCCAGGATACTACGCCTTCCGTCTGCTCTCAAAATACACAAACCGCTCCACCGCCGCCAGAATATCCGCAAAATCCTCCCGCGGCGCCAGCTCGATATAGCGCTCCAAAAGCTCCGTTTCCCGCTCCTTATAGCGTCCGTAAAAAATATCGAACAGATTATGCCCGCGCAGGTACACACGGATTTCCTCCATATGCTCCCGCACATTCTCCACGGTCCGAAGCTCCCGCCCCAGCACCTCCGTCAAATGCCGCCCGCTCGAAAGCCGGTGCAGATACTCCTTCCACTTCTGCAAAAGCGTCTCATAAAACGCCTCTTCCGATTCCACGACCCCCAGCCGCGCCATTACCCGCGGATTCAGGAAATAATTCTCAAACGAATAATATTTCAAAATCAGCACATTTTCCGGCCCGACCCGCGGCAGCTTATCCGTATCTTCACGGTTGCGCTCCTCATAATACCGGCACAGCTGCCGGGCCAGCATGTCCCGATCCTTGCCGTCGCTGTCGCGCACCATCAAAAACTGGTCGCGCAGATAAATCTGATTCATATATTTTAAATTGGCATACGTCTTGATATTCGTGCAGCTGTTGGTCGTAATGATGGCAATCCGCGACAAATTCCCCTCGCTGTCGGTCGTCTCCGAATAGTATTTGCGCAGCAAAAGCGGCAGCCGGGATTTGTCCTGCTTGCCCTCCACGATAAACACGAAGTTCACATTCATCAGATCGCCGGCCGTATATCCCAGGTCGTCGAGAATCGCGCTGATATCGGTCTTTTCCCGGACATCCGGACAGCCGTCCTCCCTCAGCACCACCTGGCGAATCTGCCGGCTGTTAAAATTCGGCAGCAGGTTCGGCGAATGCGTCGTAAAGATCACCTGGTTTTTGGACGACAGGCGGTAGAGAATCTTGCCGCATACCTTTTGTAGGCGCGGATGCAGAAAAATCTCCGGGTCCTCGATCATAATGATGCTGGGCAGGCTCTCCTCAATCTCCGTATAAGCCTCCAAAAGCGAAAACAGGTAAATCGAACGCATCCCCTTCCCCATTCGGGAAATCGGCAGCGGCACATTCTGGGCCGGATGGCGGATTTCCGTCGTCACCTGCAAAATCTTCTCCACATCCCGGTTCATCGAATAGAGCACGCTCTCCCGGCCGCCGTTTTTGTGGAAGCACTCGTTCACCCGCCTGGCAAAGCTGTCTAAGTTCAGCAGGTACAGCTTGTAATCCAGCAGCTTGGAGGTTTCCAACGCCGACAATTCGGCCGGGCTCTTCTTCTCGATCAGGCCGATGCAGTTGAAGCAGTAGCTGCATTTGCGCCCCTCGTTAAACATACAGCAGCCGGAACGCATTTTCTGTAAAATCTCATCCTCCTGCAAAAGCAGCAGATCGCTCTGCAGCTGCTCCAGACGGCGCTCCGTATCCACATAGTAAATCCTGGGAAATACCTCCTTCAGATACGGATTATTGCGGTTGACGCCGTCCTGGTAACGGATCTGCCCCTCCCGGTTGGCCGTCATCGTAAACGTAAGCATTCCGTCCGCAAAGGAAGGAAGCTTGCGGCAAAAATCCTGCCGCCAGGCCTCCGGCTTGCGGTACTGGCTCACGATGCCGCGGCGGCGCAGAAGCTCCAGGTCCTCTTCGGCAAAAAACAGCTCCACGCAAATCTCGATATTGGCCCCGTCCTCTTCAAAGTCCTCCGGCCCGATGCGGTAATCGCCGCCGACCGCGCGAATCGCATCCATCACCGTCGTTTTGCCGGTGTTGTTCTGCCCGACCAGGATCAAGGCATTCTCTATATCCCGGATATGCAGATCGCGGATGGATTTAAAATTTTTTATATGGATATCGGTAATCTTCATAATCAGCTCCTGCGGCTTGCCGGGCCATATTCCTTTTGCCAAACCAGGCAGTGTTTTTTGTAAAAGGCAACCCCATAACAAAGTACCTGGGAATAGCCCTCTTCCAATTCTTCGCCATACTTTCCGGCATCCATCTGTGCCAGCGCCTCCCGGCAGGCCTTTTTAAGCCCCTCCTGTGACGGGGCATACTTTACTTCAAAAATCCTCGCGATAATCATAATAGCTGATACTCTCCCGGAACCACTTCGCGATCGTCGTCTCAAAAGTAATCAGCATCACCTGCCGTCCGTCTGTCCGCAGCAATTCACGGATCAGCCCGCTTTTATCCTCCTGTAATAGCCATTCCTGCGAATGTCCCCAAAACCGGATCGCCCAATCGGGATTTTAATCTCATCCGTATCCGCAAGCTCCTCGTCCATTCTTCTCCTGCTCCTTATCAAAAGTATACCACAAATTGCCTCTTGCGTCATGGTATTTTTGCCATCTTCCCTCTATTCATCCGCCCCCTTGATTCATTTCTCCTACCTCCCTTTGCCGCCTAAAGTGGGTTTTATCCCTACCTCTTTATTTGCCTTGCACAAAAACAGCTCTCAAAAATTATGAATTACTGCCAATTGACTGCCTGCCCCTTCCATGCTAAGATAAAGAAAAGTTGTGAATGCGTATTCACGCCAGGAGAACCTTATGATAACCATGACCGAAATTGCCCGCCAGACCGGCGTTTCCCAGCCGACCGTATCCCGCGTATTAAACGGGAATACGGCCGTACACCCGGATATCCGCGAACGTGTCCTGGCCTGTGCCAGGGAGAACGGCTTCCAGCCAAATATCCTCGCCCAAAGCCTGGCCGGCAGCAAGACCCATTTGATCGGCGTTATTTTAACCGATATCTCCAATCCCTTTTTTGCCGATCTGGTAAAGTATCTCGAGCAGGAAGCACGGAGTAGCGGTTACAGCCTGATCTTGTTTAACTCCCAATATGATTCCGCTAAAGAGGAAGAGTGCCTGCAGATCATACAACGTTACCGGGTAGACGGCCTGATCGTCGTCCCGGTCGATGAAAACGCCCCCCGCTGGCAGGCGCTTTCCGAAAAAGCTGCCCTCCCGGCCGTGGTCATTACCCGCCGGATCCCCTCCCTGGATTCGGTCTACGTCTCCCATGAGGAAGCCGGCGCCCTGGTCGCGGTGCACTTGTATGAGCAAGGCTATCGGAGCTATCTCTTTTTTGGCATGCCGGAAGATGAAAAATACCTGGGGTTTGCCCGGGCGCTGTCCATGCGGGATCCTGCTTTTGAATCCCGTTTAACCATCCTGCACAGCAAGGACAACGATGTCCTTCTTCCCCGGCTCAGGGAACACTTTGCCACCGCGCAGGCACCCACCGGCATCTTTGCCTATAACGACCGCCGGGCCCTGCAGCTGATGGGGCTGCTTAAACAGCTGCATATCCCCATCCCAGGCCAGGCCGGGCTGATTGGCTTTGACAACACCTATATGTGCGAATATCTTTACCCCAGGCTTTCCAGCGTATCGCAGCCAAATGAAACGATGGCCGTCACGGCCATGAAACGCCTGCTGGAGCGCATCGGGAATCCCGGCGGCCGGGAAGTCCGGCACTGCCCGCTCTCGGCCAGCTTAGTCTGCCGGGAAAGCTCGCACCGCAAAGATATCTGAAACCAAAGAAAATGGGATACCCTGTATATGGATATCCCTTGTAAAAGCCTCTTTGTGAATACGTATTCACGCCATTCAAGGAAACACCGCAGGGGTGTACCCCATGCCCTGAAAACACGGGCAAGAATAAGGAAAGGAGCCCTTCTTCTATGAACGCACTGCAGAATACCTGGAACCGCCTGTTTGCCCAAATGCCTGCCTTACGGGAAAACGATCCCCAGCGCGGGCAGGCGCAATCCGGCCGTTTCCGCCCCCAGCTCCATGTTTCCCCTCCCACAGGCTGGTTAAACGATCCCAACGGACTGTGCCAGATCGGCGATGTCTATCATGTATTCTATCAATTTTCCCCGTTTGACCCCGAAGGCGGCCTCAAATTCTGGGGGCACTGCACAAGCCGCGACCTGCTCCATTGGGACTTTGCCGGCGTGCCGCTGCTGCCGGATCAGCCTGGCGACTGCCATGGCGTTTATTCCGGCTCTGCCCTCACAGAGGACGGGAACCTGTATCTCTACTACACGGGGAATGTCAAACGAACCGGCTCCTACGATTATATCCGCACCGGCCGGGAAACGAATACGATGCTGGCTATAAGCCGGGACGGCCGGGGGATCGAGAGCAAGGAATGTTTAATGACCAACAAAGACTATCCTGCCGGCTTGACCCTCCATGTCCGCGATCCAAAGGTCTGGAAGCAGGACGGGGTTTACTATATGATCCAGGGCGCACGAACCCTGGATGACCGGGGCGTTGCCCTTCTTTTTTCTTCGCCGGATAGGCGAAGCTGGCGCTACATACACACGCTGAGGACTGCCAATCCCTTCGGCTATATGTGGGAATGCCCCGACTTGTATGAGTTAGACGGAAAAACCGTTTTGTCCGTTTCCCCGCAGGGCGTTCCCGCCGACGGCTTCCGGTATCAAAACAAATACCAAAGCGTCATTTGCTTTTTGGAGCCGGATTTCCTCCACGCATCCGTGCCTGATGGATTTCAGGAGCTGGATGCCGGTTTCGACTTCTACGCCCCTCAGACCTTCCTGGCCAGGGACGGGCGCCGGATCCAGATTGCCTGGATGGGCGTACCGGACGAGGAAACCCACACAAATGCCACCCTGGCCGACGGCTGGCAGCACATTCTCACGCTTCCCCGGGAGCTTTCCGTGCAAAACGGCGTCCTGTGCCAGAATCCTGTGCGGGAGCTTTCCGCCTGGTGGAACCAGGAAACCTCTTTTAAAGTCGGCTTTTGCCGGCAAACCGAAGCCTGCTTTGAGCTGGAGCTTTTTAACGGCGGGGAAGATTTCGAGGCGGCCTTTGCCGGCGGCCTCGTCTGCACCTACCGAAAAAGCGACGGCCTGTTTTCCCTGCGTTTTACCGACCCGCAGCTGGGCGGCGGCAGAACGCTGCGCGCAAGGAAAGTCGGCCGGCTGTCGCGGATACGGGTTTTCTTCGACGTATCGTCTGCGGAAATCTTTTTGAACGACGGCGAGGCTGTCTTTTCCACACGCTTGTACCCGCAGGCCGAGGCCTATCACATACAAGCCCACGGCCGGCAGCTTCACGGCTTCTACCGTTTTCACAAGGCAAACGCACCTACCAACCAATGCACCCCCTAAGGGAACACCACAAGGGTGTACCACTATGCCCAAAGAACACAGGCATACATCGCAAAAGGAGAGAAGAGTATGGATTACAAAAAAACAGCGGAAGAAATCTATGAAAAAGTGGGCAAAAAAGAAAACTTGATATCCGCCGCCCACTGCGCCACAAGGCTTCGCCTTGTACTGGCAGACAACGCAAAGTGCGATGCCAAAGCGGTTGAAGAAATCGAAGGCGTCAAAGGTGTGTTTAGCGCCTCCGGCCAGCTCCAGATCATCCTTGGCACAGGAACCGTCAACAAAGTGTACGACGAATTTCTCGCCGTCTCCGGCCTGTCCGCTGCCAGCAAGGAAGAATTAAAATCCGTCGCCGCCGCGTCGCAGCCCTTCTACAAAAAAGCCATCAAGACACTTGGCGATATCTTTGTCCCGATCATCCCGGCTATCGTCGCCAGCGGTTTTCTGATGGGGATCATGGAAGCTCTCAATTTCATGGTAAATAACGGTTTTTTAAACATTGATACTTCCAGTTCGCTTTTTGTGTTTGCCAATCTGTTCGCTAATACGGCTTACGTATTTCTGCCAATCCTGATCGCCACCAGCGCGGCAAAAGTATTTGGCGGCAACCCCTTTCTAGGCGCCGTGATCGGCATGCTGATGATCCATCCGGATCTGCAAAATGCCTGGACGGTCGCCAGCGAAGGCGTGCTGCGAACCCAAAGCGTATGGTTCGGCTTATATGAAGTCGATATGGTTGGCTATCAGGGGCACGTAATCCCCGTCATAATCGCCGTATTCGTCATGTGCTCCATCGAAAAAAAGCTGCATAAAATTGTCCCGGCCATGTTCGACCTCTTTGTGACTCCTTTGGTAAGCGTATTTGTGACCGGCTACCTTACCTATTCTGTCATCGGCCCTGTATTCGTCGCCATCGAAAACGGCATCATCGGCGGCGTACAGCAGCTGATCGCCCTTCCCTTCGGCGTCGGCAGCTTCCTTATGGGCGGCCTCTACTCCTTGACCGTTGTCGCCGGCGTCCACCATATGTACACCGTTATTGACGTAGGGCAGCTCGGCCTCTATGGCCTCACCTACTGGCTGCCGCTGGCCTCCGCCGCCAATATCGCCCAGGGCGCAGCCACACTGGCCGTCGCGCTGAAAACAAAAAACGGGAAGACAAAATCCATGGCCGTCCCTTCTGCCATGTCCTGCTTCATGGGTATCACCGAACCGGCAATCTTCGGTGTTAACCTGCGCTTTTCAAGCCCTTTGTCTGCGGAGCTGTCGGCGGCGCTGCCGGCGCCCTGTACGCCTCCATCGTCGGGCTCGGCGCCAGCGGAACCGGCGTAACCGGGATTTTCGGCCTGCTTCTTTGCCTGCACGATCCCATCAACTACTGCATCATGTTCCTCATTGCCGCCGGTGTCGCCTTTACCTTAACCTGGATGTTCGGGTTTAAGGATGCCGAACCCGCCGCACGCCAGGATGCGCCCGCTCCGGACGCCCCTGCCGTTTCCCTGGCTGCTGAACCAGGAAGCATTTACGCTCCCGTTTCCGGCAGCGTCGTACCGCACACGGAAATCGCCGACGCAACCTTCGCCTCCGGCGCACTCGGCGCAGGCATTGGCATCCATCCCGCTACCGGTGAAATCGTTGCCCCCTTTGACGGCGAGATCGTCATGTTCTTTCCCACTAGGCACGCCATCGGCCTGAAAAGCAACGACGGCATTGAGCTCCTAATCCACGTAGGCATCAACACCGTCGAACTCGAGGGGAAACATTTTACCGCCCTCAAGGAAGCCGGCGAAACCGTCAAAGCCGGCGACCGCCTGCTGGCCTTTGATAAAGAAGCCATCCAAAATGCCGGCTACGACGTGACAACCGCCGTCCTCGTAACTTCACCAGGCGAAGTACAAACCGTACATACCGGCGAAACAAAGCTCCTGGAAAAAGTACTCACCGTTTCCTAAATGCACCACCCGCCAGGCAGGAACATATATATTCCTGTTCGGCCCATTGCCCGCGAAACAAGAGGCAGTGGCCCATCCGGCCGCCGCCTCTTGTTTCTTACCTGCACAACCACACTCCCCAAGAGCCTGTCAATGATCCCCGCTCACAATCCCGTAATACGCCCGCGACGTAAACCGGTACACCACCACATAAAACAACGCAAACGCCAGATAGCATCCCACCGCCACGCGGATCATCAGCCCCGTATTCCCCAGGTTAAACAGCGCCAGCAGCTTCCGGGTCATCGGAAACGCAAACGCCAAATGCACCCCCGCCGCCAAAAGCGGCAGGAAAAAGACGGTCAAGACCTGCGAATTCACGCTGTCCCTGATCTCCTTCCTCGTCATCCCCACCTTCTGCAAAATCCCAAACCGTGCCTGGTCCTCATACCCCTCGCAAATCTGCTTATAGTACATAATCAGCACCGCCGCAAACAAAAACACGATCCCTAACAGCACGCCCAAAAAGAAAAGCCCGCCGTACAAGCTGTAAAACCCCAGCCGTTCCTCCGCTACGCTCTCAAACGTCCAGCCCCTGGTCCGCGTCCCCGCGCCGTCCGCCTCGCCCTCTGCTTCCTCCTTCAACCTCGCAAGCCCGTCCCGGATTTCCCCCGCCATGCGGGCCTGCTCCTCCTCCGGCGCCTCCACATCCATGCCATACACCCACTTCAAGCTCACAAGCGGCCGCCCATTGCCCGATTCAAGCCCCAAAAGAGGCTCCACCGCCTCCTCAAAATCTCCGATAAACAGATACATCGAGGGAGTAAGCAACGCCCCGTCCCCGCCGTTTATCTCAAAATCCTCCACCCGCTCGCGAATCCGCCACGACTGCCCCGACGAAAGCGAAACCTGATCCCCCGCGTACCCCGTCCGCGCCGTACACAATAGCGCCTCCCCCGGCTCCAGGATTACGTTGCGCCCCGTCATGGCATTGTAATCCTCAACCGGCACCAGGCAGCACTCCCACATGTCCGCAAGCGTACCCAAATCAAACGCATGCATCTCCGATTCATCCAGCATAACTTCCCCCGACGCCGCATCCACAAACGCTTCGAACGAAGCGCAGCGAAAATCCAAAACATTCTCCGCCGCCAGCCCCCGCGCCGCCAGAGCCTCCTCAAACAAAGCACGCTCCCTTTCCATCCGCCCCAGCTGCCCCGGCTCCTCCACCTTCACGCCCAGGTTCAAATGCCGCGGATACCGTGTCCGCAAGCTGTCCTCGGTCCCCACATACAAGCAAACCGTCGACATCAGCATCACCAGCACCATCGTACAGAGGATACAAATCGAAGCCAGCCCCGCCCCGTTGCGCTTCATGCGGTACGCCATCGACGACACCGACACAAAATGCCGCGTCTGATAATAGTACCTCTTCCGTTTCTGCAACAGCCGGCAAACCACCACCGACCCCGCCATAAACAACAGATACGTCGCCACGATCACCAAAAGCACCGCCACGAAAAACCACAAAAACGCCTTCAACGGCTCCTTCACTGAAACCGCCAGCCAATAAGCCGCCCCCAAAATCAACGCCCCCAAAACCGCCAACAGCCAATTCGCCCGCGGCGGCCTCTCCCCCGCCGCCTCACTGTGCAAAAGCTCCATCGGGTTCGCCAGCCGCACCTGCCGGATCGTATCCAAAAACAACAGCAAAAAAATCACCCCAAACAAACGCACCGTCTGCCACACCGCCTCCACGCTGATGCTCAACGCATAATCCGCCCGCGCCTGCAACAAAAACACCATCCCCAGCTCCGCAAACTTCGCCAGCGCGATCCCCCCCGCCAGCCCCCCGGCCAGCGCCAAAAGCCCCGTCAACACACTCTCCCACAAAAGCACCAGCGCCAGATTCCCCTTGCCCATGCCAAGGATATTATAAAGCCCAAACTCCTTCTTGCGCCGCCTAAGCAAAAACGAATGCGAATAAAAAAGGAACAACACCGCAAACGCCGCGATCACCCACTGCCCCAGCTCCAACAACATCTGCATGACCGTCCCCCCCGCCATACCCCCCAGCATCGGGCTATAGCAAAGAAACGACACAATATAAAACATCCCCACCATCCCCATACACGTCAAAAGAAACGGCACATACAACCGCCCGTTCTTCCTCATCCCGCTCCAGGCAATCCTCCTGTAAAAACCGCCCTTCATCGTCTCTCACCCCCTGTCGTCAACATCGTAAGCGTATCCGTAATCCTCTGATACTGCTCCATCTCGCTGCCCGCTCCCCGGTACAGCTGATGAAACACCTCCCCGTCCCGAATAAAGAGCACCCTTCCCGCATGGCTCGCCGCCCTCACCGAATGCGTCACCATCAAAATCGTCTGTCCCCCCTGGTTGATCTCCCCAAACAGCCGCAAAAGCTCATCCGTTGCCCGCGAATCCAGCGCCCCCGTCGGCTCATCCGCCAAAATCAGCCGCGGCCCTATAATCAGCGCCCGCGCCACCGCCGCCCGCTGCTTCTGCCCGCCCGAAACCTCATACGGGTACTTCTTCAAAATCTCCCCGATCCCCAGCTTCTTCGCAATCGGCCGCAGCCGCCGCTCCATCTCCTCCGGCCGCTCCCCGGCCAACACAAGCGGCAGAAAAATATTATCCTCCAGCGAAAACGTATCCAGCAAATTAAAATCCTGGAACACAAAGCCCAGATGCTCCCGCCGAAACGCCGCCAGCTCCGCCTCCCGGATCGCGCCCATCTCCCGCCCGTCCAGCTTCACCACGCCCCCCGTCGGCTTGTCAAGCGCCGCCAAAATATTCAGCAACGTCGTTTTCCCCGAGCCCGACTCCCCCATAATCGCCACATACTCCCCCTCTTCCACCCGGAACGTCACATTTTTAAGCGCCTCCACCCGGCTCCCGCCCAGACGCGTCGTATACGTTTTCTTCAACCCCTGTACCTCTAATATGCTCATCGGCAGCCTCCTTGTTTTTGATACGCCTATTCTAACAAAAAAGGAAAAGGAAACGCCATCGAAACGTCTTACATTTCCCCCGTCAAATCAAACATTTTTGTAAGAAATCCCCTCAAAAAAAGTGTAAAGCCCCCGCGAATCCGCCAAAGGCTTTACACCGCTTCATAGCCACCATCCCCCCGCCAGGCCCTATGCCTTAGCATCATTGCCTAACGCCTCATACCCCCTTATCAACGGAAAACCTCACCCGCACCACCGTCCCCCGCCCCGGCTCCGACTCCACCGCCAGCCCATGCCCCAAATTCCCGCAAACCCTCCGGCACAAATACAACCCGATCCCGCTGGCGCGCTTGTCCGCCCGCCCGTTATACCCCGTATACCCCCGCTCAAAAATCCGCGGCAAATCCTCCGGCGCAATCCCGATCCCCGTATCCCGGATCAAAAGCGTCCCCGGCTCCTCCCAGCCCACCGTCACCGTCCCATTCTCCGGCGTATACTTAAGCGCATTATCCAAAAGCTGCTCCAGCACAAACAAAAGCCACTTCTCATCCGTCACCACCGACGCCCCCACCGGCTCATAACACAACCCGATCCGCCGCCCAATAAACGCCCCCGCAAACCGCCGCACCGCCTGGCGCACAATCCCGTCCACCGCATACTCCCGGATCACATAATCCGTCGTATCCGAATCCAGCCGCAAAAACGCCAGCACCATCCCCACATACTGCTCAATCCGGAACAAATCCCCCCGCACGCCCCGCGCCAACGGCGAATCCTCCGCTTGCAGCTTCAGCCGCATCGAAGCAATCGGCGTCTTGATCTGGTGCACCCACAACGTATAATAATCCACCATCTCCCCATAACGCCGCCCCATCCCGTCCTCCAGCTCCCGCTGCGCCCGCTTCAACGCCTCAATAATCCGCTGGTAATCCTCCTCCTCCACCCGCTCTGCCGCCGGAAACCCCTCCATCAAAGCCGCCGGCTGCCTCCCCAGCTCCAAAAGCCGCCGGTGCCGGCGCCAGCACCGCCCATAATCCACAGCCAAAAGCAGCCCGCCCAGCAGTCCGCACAAAAGCGCCGGATACAGCACCGCCCCCGCCGGCAGGCGGTACAGCAAAAAAGCCCCCAAAAAGATACCCGCAAACACAAGCAATACCAGCATCCCCGCCCGACGCTGCCGCAAATATTTCCAAAAAAAATCCACGCTCCGCCTCCTCGCAAAACCGGCCGGGCGCACGGCCACAGCCAGGCACACAGCTACGGCCAAACACGCCGGCCTCCCCTTATTCCACGATATACCCCACCCCAAACTTCGTCGCAATAAACCCCGTAAGCCCCGCGCCGTCCAGCTTCCGCCGCAGCCGGTTCACATTGACCGTCAACGTATTCTCGTCCACAAAGCTATCCGTCTCCCAAAGCCGCTCCATCAGCCGCTCCCGGCTCACGACCCGCCCCTTGCTCTCCATCAACGTCAAAAGGATCCGGTATTCATTCTTCGTCAACTCCACCCGCTCCCCCTGCCAGGCAAGCGACTGGTCCCCCGTATTCAAAAGCGCCCCCCGGTGCTCCAGCACCGGAACCGACGCCGCAAAATCGTAGGTGCGCCGCAAAAGCGCCTGGATCTTCGCAATCAGCACATCCTCGTCAAACGGCTTCGCGATAAAATCATCCGCCCCCATATTCATCGCCATCACCATATTCATGCGATCCGCCGCCGAAGAAATAAAAATGATCGGCGTTTTCGACACCCGCCGGATCTCGCCGCACCAATGATACCCGTTAAAAAACGGCAGCGCAATATCCAAAAGCACCAGATGCGGGCCATACGCCGCAAACTCCGCCAGTACCTCACGGAAATCCTCCACACAGCGCGCCTCCAGCCCCCACATCCCGGCCAGCCCGCAAATCCCCTTTGCAATCCCCCGGTCATCCTCCACCACCAAAATCCGGTACATCCGCTTCCCTCCCTTCCCTAAGCCACATCACAACCGAACCGACAAAAGCACCCGGATGTTCTCCCGGTCTTTCTCCTTCTCCCCCTCCGTAAGCCCCTCATACGGAACCAAATCCGCATGGATCCGCCGCTTTCCGTCCTTGCGCCGCCCATCCTCCGGGACGCCGTACCTCCAGTTGTTCAAATAATGGTACCGGCACCAACGCATATGCTCCAGCTCCGCCAACAGCTCCAGGCACCCCGCAGACATCTCCCCCGCATCCGCCGGCTCCCCCATCGCCCGCAGCATCCCCAGACGCACCTCATGGTAATCCGCCGCACTGATATTGGAATAACGCGTAAACGCATCCAGCCGCCGCCACTCTGCCTCCTTATTCCCCTCATTCTCCTCCACGCCCCCATACAGCGCCGCATACCGCAGATTGATCCGTTTCGCCCGCTCAAACAGCCCCTCCTCCAAAATCCTCTCCGGCAAAAACGCCTCCCGACGCCACCAAAACACCTCCAGCCGCTCCCGCCCGGCAAGCAGCTCCACCCCGGCCTCCCCGGCCGCAAACACAAAAAACCGCTCCCGCCGGATCGCCAAAAGAAGGCTCTGCAACAACGCCAGCTGCCCCTCCTGCTCCAGGACAACCACCATCTCCGCCTGCTCCAAAAGCTCTATCCCCTCATACCAAGGCTCCCCATGAAACACCACCGGGTCGCCGATCTCCCCCAGCTCCCTATGTACCGCCTTAAAAGCATCCCCCTCGCCAAAAATATGGTATGCAATCCTCTGCCCGGGAGAAAAAATATTCTCCTGCAGCCCATATTTCAACAGCTCCTCCCCCAGCCGCCCAAAGCCCAAAAACACAATCCGCATCCGATGGCCGCAGCTTTCGGAAAGCCCGTACAAGCCGCGCCCCTCTCCCGGCCGGCCGCTTCCCGCCAGGCTCCCATCCCCGCCGCTGCCCTTCCAAAACAGCCGCGCCGCCGTCTCCTCCGGACAAAACAACCGCAAATCCACCCCCGAAACCGACTGCGCCGGAAGCGCCTCACTGCGAAGATACACCACCCGCCCGGCAAGCTCCTCCCTATGCTCCCCGTAAAAAGCCAGATTCTCTGCCTCATCCCCCAAAAGGATATAACGCTGCGCCGGCACAAAACGCTCCCCGCCGTCGATCCCGTCCTTTCCCAACGACGCCAGAAGCGCCTGCCGCTCCCCCTCCGGCCCATAGACCGCAACGCTTTTGCCCCTGCGGTAACATAAAAAATCCCTCAAGCGCTTGCGCAGCACCGCAAACGCCAGCAAAATCCCCCCGGCCGAAGCCAACGGCGCCGTCCAGCGTCCCAGCTCGATCCAAAAGTTTGGCGGCGTATCCTGATAATTCATCATATACAAAGAAATCGACAAAAACAAAGCATCGCCGAACGCCTCTCCCGCCTCCAGGAAAAACCCGGCCATGCCAAATAAAAGCGGCGCAAAAAACAAACATGCCCTTACCTGCTTCCCAAGCTTCTTCCTCTCCATACCCTGCTTCTCCTCCCTTCACACCCGTTTCCTTCTTAAATTATAAAAAAGCAACCTGCCCAAAACAACCGAAACGGGGCTGTTACAACAGCCCCGCACCTCTTTCTCACTAACCGGTCCCGTCAAGCATCCGTCCCCTCCGGAGCCGCCACAGGACCCGCCGCAAGCTCAGAAGCCCTATCCGCCGTACCGGCCTCTGCCGCTTCCGTCTCCACCGTCTCACCGGTTTCCTCTGCCGCTTCGGCTTCTCCCGCCGTACCGGCCTCTTCCCCATCGGCCTCTGCCTTCTCTTCTTCCCGCTCCGCAAGCACCTTATGGTAAATCTCCATAAACTCCTTGCCCGTGATGGTCTCCTTCCGGATCAAAAAGGCCGCGATCTTATGCAAGGCATCGATATTCTCCGACAGCAGCCCCTTCGCCTCCGCATATGCCTCCTGCAGCATCTTCTTGACCACCTCGTCGATCTGCGCCGCCGTACGGTCCGCGCAATTTTGCACCGGCCGCCCGTCCAGGTACCGGCTCTCGATCGATTCAAGCCCCATCAGGCCAAACTCCTCCGACATCCCGTACTGCGTCACCATCGCCCGCGCCGTCTTGGTCGCCTTCTCGATATCGTTGGCCGCCCCGTTCGTCACCGTATCAAAAATCAGCTCCTCCGCCGCACGCCCCGCCAGGAAACGCACCAGCATACCGTGCAGCTCTGCCTTCGTATTCATAAACTTCTCTTCCTCAGGCACATTCATCACATACCCGAGCGCCCCCATCGTGCGCGGCACGATCGTAATCTTCTGCACCGGCTCCGAATCCTTCTGCAACGCGCTCACCAGCGCATGCCCCACCTCATGGTACGAAACGATCCGCCGCTCCTCCTTGCCCATGATGCGGTCCTTCTTCTCCTTGCCGACCAGCACCACCTCCACGGCCTCAAACAAATCGTTCTGGCAAACGACCTCACGCCCATGCTTGACCGCGTTGATCGCCGCCTCGTTAATCATATTCGCCAGATCCGAACCCACCGCGCCCGAAGTCGCCAGCGCGATTGCCTCCAGATCCACCGTCTCATCCATCCGCACATCCTTCGAATGCACCTTCAGCACATTCACGCGCCCCTTCAGATCCGGCTTCTCCACAATAATACGCCGGTCAAAGCGCCCCGGCCGCAAAAGCGCCTTGTCAAGCACCTCCGGCCGGTTCGTCGCCGCCAGGATAAACACCCCCTTGGCCGAATCAAACCCGTCCATCTCCGAAAGCAGCTGGTTCAGCGTCTGCTCCCGCTCCGAATCCCCGCCGCTGTAGCGCGTATCGCGGCTCTTGCCGATCGCGTCGATCTCATCGATAAAAATAATGCAAGGCGCGTTCTGCTGTGCCTGCTTAAACAAATCGCGGACACGGGACGCCCCCATGCCGACAAACATCTCCACAAAATCCGAACCCGACAGCGAAAAGAACGGCACCTTCGCCTCCCCCGCCACCGCCTTCGCCAGCAGCGTCTTGCCCGTGCCGGGCGGCCCCACCAACAGCGCCCCCTTCGGCAGTTTCGCCCCGATCTTCGAGTAGCGGCTCGGATTGTGCAAAAAGTCCACGATCTCCATCAAAGACTCCTGTGCCTCGTCCTGTCCCGCCACATCCTTAAACGTGACTCCCGTCTCCTTCTGCACATAAACCTTGGCATTGCTCTTGCCCAGGCCGCCCATCATGCCGCCCTTCTTCATCATATAAACGTAAAAACCGATAATCAACGCAACCGGCAAAAGCGTAAAAAGCGTCTGCAGCAGGAAGTTCCCGCTGGAAGGGATCTCCCCCTTGATCTCGACCCCCTTCTCCACAAGGTAGTCCTTCAGCTCCTCCTGATCCCCCACCATACCGGTATAGCAATCCGCCTCGCTTTGGCTGCTCCCCCACAGCTGCAAAAGCGTCCCCTCCGGCAGCTCGCTCTTAAATTTTATGGTAATGGTATAGTCCGACAGCTTGACCGACTCGACCTTCCCCTCCTCCACATACTGGATAAATTCATTGTACGATATCTCATCCGGCGATTCCTGGCGGAACAGCCCGCTCGACATATAGAGCATAAAAATTGCCCCGGCGGCCAAAAGCAAAAACGAAAAAATCGACGGGCTTCCGCCCCCCGGCCGTTTGCCGTTATTCCCTCCATTGCCGCCCGGCCTGCCGCTTCCATTGTTTCTGTCATCCATACGTATTTTCTCCTAATCATTCCGGAGATCTCACCGCGCCTGCGCGGCATAGGGTCTCCTTCCTATCATTATAGTGAAGCCCCGGCGATAAATCAATACATAGTTTGTGAAAAAGCCGCGACAGAAATCTAAACCTTTTCTAAAATAATGCTCCCCGCAAAAAAACGCTGGCGCATTTGGCCCCGGCGTAGTATAATAACCGCTGAATGATGGGAAAGCAATATGAGGCAGTCTGTACTCCGCGGCCATGCCGCAATAAATCCGTCAAAGCCATGACGAGACGAGGAGGATTGACTATGCCCGTAAAGTATGTATTTGTCACAGGAGGCGTCGTTTCCGGATTGGGAAAGGGCATCACCGCCGCATCTTTGGGACGGCTTCTGAAAGCCAGAGGCTACACCGTCACCATGCAAAAATTTGACCCCTATATCAATATCGACCCCGGGACGATGAACCCGATCCAGCACGGGGAGGTTTTCGTCACCGACGACGGCGCCGAAACCGACCTCGACCTGGGCCATTACGAACGCTTCATCGACGAAAGCCTGAACCAAAACTCCAACGTAACCACCGGAAAAATCTACTGGTCTGTCCTCTCCAAAGAACGCCGCGGCGACTTTGGCGGCGGCACCGTCCAGGTCATCCCCCATATCACAAACGAAATCAAAGGCCGCTTTTACCGCAGCTACACACAAAATGCCGATCCGTCTGCCCAGATCGCCATCATCGAGGTCGGCGGCACGGTCGGCGATATCGAAAGCCAGCCCTTTTTGGAAGCCATCCGCCAGTTCCAGTACGACGTCGGCCGGGAAAATACCTGCCTGATCCACGTAACGCTGATCCCCTACCTCAAAGCCTCCGGCGAGATGAAAACCAAACCCACTCAGGCCAGCGTCAAAGCGCTGCAAGGTATGGGGTTACAACCCGATATCCTCGTCTGCCGCTCCGAGTACCCCTTAGATGCCCACCTGCGTGAAAAAATCGGCCTCTTTTGCAACGTCCCCGCCAGCCATGTGCTGCAAAACCTGGATTGCGAGATCCTCTACGAGGTTCCCCTGGAAATGGAGGAAGAGCATCTGGCCCACGCCGCCTGCGAATGCCTGCGCCTGCCCTGCCCCGAACCCGACCTGGGCGAATGGAGAGCCATGATCGACGCCTGGAAGCACCCGCTTTATGAAACCACCATCGCCCTGGTCGGAAAATATGTTTCCCTGCACGATGCCTATATCAGCGTCGTCGAAGCGCTGCACCATGGCGGGGTCGCCAACCGGTCTACCGTGCGGGTCCGCTGGATCGATTCCGAATGCCTGGACGACGAAAACGCTGCCCGGTATCTGGAGGGCGCGGATGGGATCCTCGTTCCCGGAGGCTTCGGCGACCGCGGCGTCGAGGGCAAAATTTCTGCGATCCGCTATGCCCGCGAGCACAAAATCCCCTTCCTGGGGCTCTGCCTGGGCATGCAGCTTTCCATCGTCGAATTTGCCCGCCATGTCGTCGGATACCATGACGCCCACAGCGTCGAGCTGGATCCCGCGACCACGCACCCGGTCATCCATCTGATGCCGGACCAGGACGGCGTCCAAGATCTCGGCGGCACCCTGCGGCTGGGCGCGTATCCCTGCGAGCTCGCCCCGGGAAGCCTGGCCCGTGAGGTTTATGGAGGCCGGCCCACGATCTATGAACGCCACCGTCACCGCTACGAGGTCAACAACGGCTACCGCCGCGTTTTGAACGAATTCGGGATGCGGCTTTGCGGCCTTTCCCCCGACGGGCGGATTGTCGAGATGTGCGAGCTGCCGGACCATCCCTGGTTCATCGGCACGCAGGGGCACCCAGAGTTTAAATCGCGGCCGAACCGGCCGGCTCCGCTGTTTTGCGGTTTTATTGCGGCCAGCCTGGCATACCGGCAGGGGCAGGAAGCGGGCAGGCGCTGAAGGGAGGGGGAGCGGCTAATTGGGGGAGGGTTGCGTGCGTGGTCCGCAGTGCAGCTCGACTCAGCCCAGGCTGCCCTCTCTTGCCCTAACGGGCAATTCACCTTGCCGCTTCGCTCCGTCTCGCTCGCGGGCATTCGCCCTATGAAAGATAGAGCGGCCCCCTATGCTTACGCGTAAAACACAGCGCCAACCGTGAGTTTTCTCAGTTGGCGCTGTGGTCCTTTTTATTTGGGGTATATATGCAATCAACTATTATCTATAGCGCGGTTTTCCTTCACCGCTATCTGCGTCCCGGATTTGCTTTTTTACCGTCCACACAGCTATCCGTTTCATTCCGATTATCTGTAAGATCCGCATCTGCTGACCGGGCATCTATGGCTTTGTGTGATGCCATCGTCTTGCATCGTCCAATGTGAGATTGGTAATACAGCCAGTGCCGTCACTACGGATTCATCATGAAATCAATCAAATAATAGTCTTCCTTTTCTGTTTTATTTTTTGCGATAACGGTTCCGCATCCGTTCATGGGAACTCTTCCCTCGCTATCGCTGCCTGCGTGAAATTCTTTCTCTTCTTGTGAGCTGTGAGCCAGAATCCCATGCTTTTTTGATCGGGTTGGCTGCTTAGTACATTGGAAACACCTCTTTTCTGGTCTTATTTCTTCTTGTTTCTTTGTGACTCTATAATGCCATATATAAAAGGATTTGTCAACCCTTTTTTCTGATTTTTATAAAGTTAATCTTTTATATTTATTGTATTTATTATTCTAAACTGTTTATTCTGTTTTAAAAACAAATACTATTCTATTTATTTTTGTTTCTATCGGCACACTTTCACAAATACACTCTTATTCCAGTGCAATATCACGGCGAAACTGCTTCCAGGCATCCTCATGCTCGACAAAATACTTCGGACATTCCTTTCCGGTCACGTCATAATGGCGAATCACCGACTCCGGCTGCAAATGGTACGTTTCCTCCAGCCATTTTACAAGCTTTACCAGGGAATCGTAGGTCGCGTCGGTGAACTTCCCGTCCGCACCCGGATGGCAGCACTCGATGGAAATCGTATCCTGGTTTCTCTCGTTGGACGCATAGGCAATTTCGTCCATCGGGACACACTGCAAAATTTCACCCTCCAGGCCGATAATAAAATGGCTACTGGCACTGGTTTCTCCCGTATCGGCCAAACTGTCAAAGTAATTGCGGTTGTTCTCGGCCGTCGTCCCTACGTTTCCGACATAGTGAACCACGATTCCGTTTACCTGCTCCAGCTTGGTTCCCGGCCGGGAGTATTCATTGACACGGATCAAGCTCTGCGTCACCCAATCCGGCGCCGTCACCGGCCCCGACAGCTGTGTCCCGCCAAAATCTTGAGTCGCCGCCGGTGTTCCCGACACCGTCGTCCCGCCGGAACGCTTTTTGCCTCTGTGCTGGATCAGCGTCCCGATTACGGAAATAATCACCAGGGCCAGCATGATCCCGCCGCTCAACGCCATTTTTCTCAGCTTTTGTATCCGTTTTCTGCGCCTGCGGCGTTCCTGAAAGGCACGCTTTTCTTCCGGTGAGAGCGATTCATAATAAGCGCGGCGCCGTTGCCGCAGCGCCTCCCTCTCTTCTTCGCTTATTCGTTTTCCGTGCCCGGAAGCGCCCGGACGCATCTTGCGTACGTTGCCCATGCTTCTCCCCCTTCGGCCACGGAACGGCTGTCCCGCGACACCTGTACCTTTTCTCTCTTTCTCTCTCTGTGATGTCTACGATTATAACAGACCCAAACCGATATTTGTTTTAGGAAACCTTACGTTTTTCTGTCATCTTGCCGCCGCCCGGATCAGCTCCCGCAGCGCCTCGGCCGTCTCCGTCTCATTCGCCAAGCGGCGCAGCTTCGCGCTGCCGGGCAGCCCTACCGTATACCAGGCTACATGCTTGCGCATCTCCCGCACGGCCACACGTTCCGGCTTGTAGGACAGCTCCAGCTCCAGGTGGCGCAGGGCCGTCTCCCCAATCTCCGAAGCCGAAGGACGAGGCGGAATAGGTTTTCCTTCCAACAGGCATTTTATCTCCCGAAAGATCCAGGGATTCCCCTTCGCCGCCCGACCGACCGCGATTCCGTCCACTCCCGTCTCTTCAAACATCCGCCAGGCCTTTTCGGCCGAAGTAATATCGCCGTTTCCGATGACCGGGATACGCACGGCTTCTTTTACCCGGCGGATGCAGCCCCAGTCTGCCTGCCCGCCGTAATACTGTTCTCTGGTCCGGCCATGAATGGTCACTGCCGCCGCGCCGCCCGCTTCGGCCGCTCTTGCGGCTTCCGCCGCGCATTCGTCCTCCAAGGCAAAGCCCTTGCGGATTTTCACGGTCACCGGCTTTTGTACGGCCCGTGTCATCGCCGACACGATCTTTTCGATTCGGGGAATATCCAGAAGCAGCGCCGAGCCGTCGCCGTTTTTGACTACCTTTGGCACGGGGCAGCCCATATTTACGTCAATAATTTCCCAGGGGCCTTCTTCTACCTGCGCCGCCATCGCCGCCATCAGTTCCGGGTCGGAACCGAAAAGCTGCAGCATCAAAGGACGCTCCTGGGGACGGGATTCCATCAGCTCTTTCGTCCCCTTGTTTTTATAGTAGATTGCCTTGGCGCTGACCATCTCCGTACACACCAGCCCCGCCCCCTGCTCCCGGCACAGCATGCGAAACGCCAAGTCGGAGACCCCGGCCATCGGTGCAAGCAGTACGGGCGTATGGATTTCACAGCCGCCGATTTTCATGCCTGTCCCTCCTGCCCGTTCGCTTCCGCCTGCCCTAAAAAGGTCCGGTAAAACAGCTCCAGCGCTTCCAAAAGCTCCTTCTTCTCCTCTCGCAGCTGCTTGATTTTCAGCACGCTGCCGATATCATCGAACAGATAGTCCCCTTCTTCCGAATCCACCCGAAATTCCAGGTTCCCTTCTTCGTCGTACTCCAGCGTCAAAATGCCGCCGATCTCCTCCACATAAAGCACGCATAGAATCTGCAGCTCCTGTTTTACCGCCTCCGGCAGCAGGGAAAACTCGTCCCCCAAATAATATTTCTGTGTATATGAATTTGCTCCGCAAAGAACCATCGGCTTGTCCTCCTCTTACGCCGGCCCCCTGTTTACAGGGCATAACAAATACTCCTGTCCCCTCTACACATATCCGTAAATCCCCCGCACGGAGACTTCGCCCGCCTCAATATGACGCAATCCGCCGTCTTTGGCCCGCAGCAACAAATGGCCTTCAACGTCGATGCCTTCCGCCACTCCCTCCAGACTCTCGTTTCCATAACTCACACATACCTGACGGCCGATATTGACCAGGCGCTGTTCATAGTCGGCCTTCAGCCCGCTCATATCTTTTGTCAAAAGATACTGCTCATAGATCGCCTCAAATTCCTGCCAGATTTTCTCCATCAAAGACTCTCTGTCAATCTGCCCTCCCGTCGCCAGTTTTAAAGACGTCGCTTTTTCCCGAAGCTCCCCAGGAAACACCGAATTATTGACATTTACGCCGATCCCGATTATCACGCTGCTTTGGTCTGAGTCCAAAAGCAGCTCCACCAGAATTCCGCAGATTTTTTTTGTTCCCACAATCACGTCGTTCGGCCATTTGATCTGCGGGCGCAGAGAGCCTGGCAGGGATTCCACGGCCCGAGAGACGGCCAGCGCCGCCGCCAGCGTCAGGCCCGACGCCTCCTTCGGCGTAAGCTCCGGCCGCAGCAGCAGCGACATCTGAAGGCTTTCCCCGGCTGTGTTGCTCCAGGAACGGCCTCTGCGTCCCTTGCCGGCCGTTTGTTTTTCAGCAACAATCAGGGCGCCGCTTTCGACGCCCTGATTTGCAAATCTTTTTGCTGCTTCGTTCGTAGAATCCACTTCCTCCATATGAAAGAACGGATGCCCGATCCATTGCGTATTCATCGTTTACCCCCATATTGTGACAGCGCTGACAAAGGCCAGGACTGCCAGAAGCACTCCCAAAACGCAGATCCCCACGCCGGCCGCCAACAGCATGCCATTGCTCCCATGACTGCGGCGATACGCCGTGATCTTAGGCGCTCCGTGCAGGAACTGCATCATAGACGCCAGCATAAACACCAGCGGAAACAGTCTCTGGTACTGGGTAGGATTCAGAAAAATCAAAACCGCAAAGGCAACGATCCCCACGCACAGCACCACATGGGCCAGATCCTTCATCAAGCCGGTCCTATGCGGATTTCTGCTTTTTCTTTTCAAACGCATGGCCTTACTGCTTCTCCGTCTTTGCCAGTTCGCCGATCGCGGTCACCGCTCCGGCCAGTCCCTGAATTTCGGAAGGGATAATAATCTTTGTCGCCTTGCCGTCGGCCGCCTTGGCGAAGGCTTCCAGGCTCTTCATCTGCAGAACCGCCGCGTCGGCGCCGGCCTCCTTGATGACGCGGATACCGTCGGCGTTCGCCTGCTGCAGCTTCAGGATGGCTTCCGCCTGGCCTTCGGCCTCGCGGATCGTCGCTTCCTTCTTGGCCTCGGCGCGCAGGATCGCCGCTTCCTTCTCGGCTTCCGCCTCCAGGATCGCCGCCTCTTTCTTACCTTCGGCTACCAGGATCGAGGACTTCTTCTCACCTTCGGCCACCAGAATCTTCTCACGGCGTTCGCGCTCGGCCTTCATCTGCTTCTCCATCGAATCCTGAATCTCGGCCGGCGGGATGATATTCTTCAGCTCCACGCGGTTCACCTTGATGCCCCAGGGATCGGTGGCTTCATCCAGGTTGATACGCATCTTGGAGTTAATCAGCTCACGTGAAGTCAGCGTCTCATCGAGTTCCAGATCACCGATGATGTTACGCAGCGTCGTTGCCGTCAGGTTCTCGATCGCCATCAGCGGGTTCTCCACGCCGTAAGCATAGAGCTTCGGGTCGGTAATCTGGAAAAACACGACCGTATCAATCTGCATCGTGACGTTATCCTTTGTAATCACCGGCTGGGGCTTAAAGTCAATGACCTGCTCCTTTAAGTTCACCCGGCGCGCTACGCGGTCGACAAACGGCATCTTGAAATGCATGCCCACCGACCATGTGGCCAGATATCCGCCCAGGCGCTCCACGACCATCGCCGTCGCCTGCGGCACAATCTTGATACAGGAAACGGCAACCAGCGCAATGACGATGCACAGCACCAGAAATCCGATCGCACCATAAAGCCCACCACTTGCTACAACCATTGTTTAATCCTCCTTTTTCTTACGCAGGATCAGCTTTACGCCGCGGATTTCCTTCACCACAGCCAGCTCACCCGGCACAAATGTAATCCCATCCGCTTCCGACCGTGCCGTCCACGTCTTTCCTTCTGCCTGGGCAGCCCCTTTTTCCATGATATTATCCACCAGCTCGGTCACGCGCACCACACTGCCGATCAGACTGTCAACATTTGTGCGGGTCGTCCTGCGATTTAAATAACGCATGGCCCAGGGCCTGGTAAACAGCAGCAGTACTACGGAAACGATGACAAACACCGCCACCTCGATCTCCAGCATGTCTCCCAGGATCAGCGAAACAATAAAGGCGGCCAGGGAACCCCCGGCAAACCAGATGGTCGTCAGCCCCATGGTCAGCACTTCGATGACCAACAGGATGAGAAACAACAGCAGCCAATAAATCGAATCCATTCCTGCAAGCCTCCTTTCATCCCCGTGTTTCTTCTGTTTATTTTAACCGATTTCCTTGCGGAATACAAGATACTTTTCAAGATATCACAAAAAAGTAACGATTCGGACATGGCGTGCAAATCAAAAGGGAGCTTCCCCTGCGAGACGCTCCCTCTTATCTTATTTGCTGTAGAAACAGTTGCCTGCCACAATCGTATAGGACGAATAGCTGTCTACGTCGGCGCCCTTGGCCGAACGGAAATGGACAAAGCTTCCGATGTTATTGGTGCCGTTCAGCGCGTCGGTCGCCGCCTGCATGGCAGTCGCGGACGGGCCTTTTTCCAGCCGTCTGGCCAAAGAGCCGCTGGATACCGGGCCAAACTGTCCGGCGGCATAAATGACGCCGCTGATGGAGTTCGGGTACTTGGAACTGTTTACACGGTTCAGGATCACGTTCGCCACCGCCAGCTGGCCCTCGTACGTGCCTGACTCGCACTGAATTAAGCAGGCCAGCAGCGTGGTGTCGTCCACCGAGGCACTCTGCGCCGCACGCGATGAGCGCTTTACATTGACGCGCTTCTTGGCGGCCTCCTCCTCTTCAATCTGCCGGCGGGACTTGGCATTCTCGTAGCTGTAGCGGATGCGGACATATTCCGAAGTCACCCAGCCGGTCTTGCCCTCCGAATACTCGATCTCCACCCAGCCTTCCTGCTCCGATACGACCGGGTAGGTCTCCTTGCCGTAAATGGCGCGGATCTTATTCTCCTCCGCTGTCGTAGGGGCGGAACGAACCTTCAAAGCGTCCGAAAGGACCTCGATCACCAGCTCGCATTCCTCTAAAACCATCGCCTTGCCCGCGTCGCCGCTGACAATATAATCATTGCTTACCCAGCCGGTCACGGAACCGGATTGAATCTTCGTCCAGCCGTCTCCCTGCTCGAGGATGACGCCGCCGCTTCCGGCATACATCTTCCCGACCCAGGCGCTGTCCGAATCCGGCTCTTCACGGACGTTTAACGCCGTCTTACCGGTAACGGTCACTAAAAACTGACCGGCAAAGTAATCGTTTTCCACGCGGGGAGCCGAGGCCTCGGAAGAGCTCTCGTCTGCTTCCGTCGTCATATCCGCCGCGCTTTCGCCGGAAGCCGAGGTTTCGTCCGCCGTGCTCTCCTGCGCCGCCGTCGTCGTATCCGCCGTACTCTCATTCGCTGCCGTCGTATCCGCGGCGCTCTCTCCTGCCGCAGTCATATTCGACGCTCTCTCTCCCGCGGCTGTCGTATCCGACGTGCTCTCTCCGGGCGCTGCCGTCGCATCCGGCGTGCTTTCTCCCGCGGCCGTTGCATTCACCGGCATTCCGTCTGCAGAAGCTTCATCCGCGGCCGCCGTATCATTTTCCGGCGCCGCCGTGCCTTCCGGAACCGCTACGCCCGCCAGGGCTTCGATCCCCCGCATCGGCACGACCGGCTCTTGCGCCGGGGCGGGCTGCGTCAAGGCCTGCGCTGCCGCTTCGGCCTCTGTCGAAGTCTCCGTGTTTAAAATCGCGTCCGCCGTCAAATCTTCGCCGGACGCTTCTGCCGTAGTCTTGTCAGACGCCTGGGGCTCATTCCCATCTGCTTCCTGATTCCAAGCATTAACACCTGAGAAGGCTGTCAGAATCAGGAGCAGGGCACACGCTGCCGCGCAGGCCGCCGCTACTTTTTTCCTAGCTTTCATCATAATCTCCTTATTTAATTGCTATATTTTGTAACCTCAAATATGAGAGATGTTAACACTTTATTCTACTTGTTACGAAATTATTACGCCTTTATTACGGTTTTCAGTTTAACAGATATTTCCGATCTTGTCAACCCCTATCCGGGCAGAATCCCATTTTATCCCCACTATCAGCTTTTTTTATTGCTGTTTTCCACCGTTAGCCACCACTTTTACCCTTTCGACGCTGCCGATTCGCCTCATATATCAAAACAGCCGCGGCAACGGCTGCATTCAGGGATTCCACCTGCCCGGCCATCGGGATCCGGATATAGCGGTCGCCGGCCGCCGCCAGCTTAGGGCTCAGGCCGGCCCCCTCATTCCCGATCAAAAAAGCCGTGCCGCCCCGGTAATCCTCTTCATCGTAGGCATTCGTTCCCTTCAAGTGGGCCGCATAGGTACGGATCCCTGCCGTGCGCATCTGCGCGACCGCCTCCGGCAGATCCGCCGCATAGGCAACCGGCAGTCGATAGATGGAGCCCATCGTAGAACGGATCACTTTGGGATTGTACAAATCCACGCAATCGCTTGAAAGAATCACGCCCGTTACACCTGCTCCCTCGGCCGTGCGCAGGATCGTCCCCAGATTGCCGGGATCCTGCAGATGCTCCAGCACCAAAAGCAGCGGGCAGTCCCCTTGCCAGAGCGCCTCGGCCGCCGGCTCCCTGCGCCGCACCACGGCCAGGATCCCCTGAGGCGTGAGGGTATCGGACATGGCTGTCAGCACATGATCGGCCACGATCTCTGCCCGCAGGCGGCGGCACAGTTCTTCCTGCTCAGGCCGCGCCGCGAAGCTCTCCGAAGCGTACGCCAGCACCAGACGCTCTATGGGCAGCTCCTGCGCCATTTTTACGCCTTCCACCAAAAAGCAATTCTCCGCTTGTCTGGCGGACGCTTTCTTCTGCAGCCGCACGATATGCTTTACCTTTTCGTTGGATACGCTGGTAATCATGCTATTTTTCCTTTATCTTTTCCAGGCTTTCATTGCTGCCGACCACAATATAGATGGCCTCCGCGTCCATCTTCCCGTCGGGATCGAGGGTAATTGTGACCTCATCGCCGTTCTTGCGGGCGATGATGTTTAACCCCAGCGCGCGCAGGTTTAATTCCCGCAGCGTTTTCCCCTCCCACACGGCCGGGATCTTCATCTCTACCATGCTAAAGCTGGAGGACAGCTCGATAATATCGGTAAAATTGCCGGACGACAGATTCTGCCCGATGCGGATTCCCATGGCCCGCTCCGGAAATACTACCTCGTCCGCTCCGACCCGCTTCAGCACGCGTCCCTCGATCGACTCCCTGGCTTTCGCCAGCACGTAGGGCACGCCGCATTCCTTGGCCGCAATCGTAATCAAGATGCTGGCCTCCAGGCTGCCGCCAATCCCAATGATCGCCCCGTCCATCGTATCCACGCCCAGGCTTTTCATCACCTCCGGATCCGTAGCGTCCGCCCGCACCGCGCGGGTCACCTGGTCGGCAATCTCCTGCACACGGTCCGTCCGTTTATCCACGGCCAGCACATCGTATCCGTTTTTCACCATCGTCAAGGCCACGCTCTGGCCAAACTCGCCTAACCCAAACACCACAAAAGACTTTCTTGCCATCGTTTTCTCCTTATCCTATCATAATCTTGCTCTCCGGCAGCTCCACCGCCGCTGTGCGGTTTTTACCGGAAAAGAACAAAAACGCAATCGTAATCGGGCCGGTCCGTCCGATATACATGACGGCGATCACCACCAGCTTGCCTAAGTCGGACAACTGCGGCGTAATACCGCGTGACAGCCCCACGGTGGCCACCGCCGATACGATCTCATAGAGCGTATCCTCAAAGGAAAAGCCGTCGGTCAAAAACAGCAGCACGCTGCCCAAAAGCGCCACGCCAAAGGCCATCATCACAACGCACAACGCCGTGCGCAGGCTGTCGATCGCCACTCGCCGCCCAAACAGCTCGGTACTTCGCCGGCCCTTCATCACCGCCAGGAAGGTAAGCACCAGCATGGCGACGGTCGTCGTTTTTACCCCGCCGGCCGTGCCCATCGGCGAACCGCCGATAAACATCAGGACCAGCGCCACCATCACCGACGCGCTGCGAAGCTCTCCCTGGTGAATCGTATAAAACCCGGCCGTACGAGTCGTCACCGACTGGAACAGCGCCGCCGTCATCTTACCTCCCGTCCCCAGCGATCCCAGCGTCTGCGGATTGTCCCACTCAAACAAAAGGAACAAAAACGCTCCGCCGAAAATCAAAATCAGCGTCGTCATAATCGCCAGCTTGGAGTGCAGCTTCAGGCGGGCAAACAGTCGGTAATTTTTAATCCCGCTCCGCTTTTTCTCCCGCAGCACGCGTACCAGGTCCCACCACACCAAAAAGCCGATGCCGCTTATCACAATCAGGATCATCGTAATCCCGTTGATGATCGGATTCGCAACATAAGGGGCCAGACTGTCCTCGCTGACGATATCCATGCCGGCGTTGCAGAAGGTGGAAACCGCGTTGAACACCGACGCGCCCACGCCCTTCCAAAAGCCGAATTGCGGCACATAAACCAGCGCATAAAAAAACGCGCCTACCGCCTCCGCCGCAAAGGTCCCGGCAATGATCTTTACCACAACCTGCCTCACTCCCTCCAGCGAATCCAGGCTGTAGGTTTCCTGTACCATAACCTGTTCCCTCAGGTTCATCCGCCGTCCCATAAAAATCAGCACGGCCATCGAAACTGTCATGATTCCCAGGCCGCCCAGCTGGATCAAAAGCAAAATCACCGTCTGCCCAAAGGCGCTCCAATGGCTCATCGTGCTGACGGTCACAAGCCCCGTCACGCAGACCGAGGTCGTCGCGGTAAACAAAGCGTCCACCGGTGCCGTCATTTCGCCGGACGCCGAAGAAAACGGCAGCATCAAAAGCAGCGCCCCTGCCAGGATCAACGCCAAAAAACTCAACGCAATCAACTGCGTCGTGGTCCACTTCTTCATAATAATAAATCTCCTCTGCCTGTCCGTGTTCACAGGACATTTTTTCGCCCTCACGGCGTCTCGCCCGTGCTTTCCGGACATACGGAAGCTGCCGCAAAACCGGGGCTCTATACAACAGGCGTCCCGCTGTCCCGGGTTTTTGCCCCACCTTGCATATGCTCCGTGTTTTACAGCAGCCCCTTTCGCTCCTTGCCGCGCCCTGCCGAATGTCCCAGCCGGATTATATTCCGGCTGGGACACCGGCGGCACGGCTTAATTTCCCTCGTAACGGATTACGCTGCCCACCTCATATCCGGATAGCTTTTCGCGGCCCTTAAGGCCCGCCAGCTCCATCAAAAAGCAAATCTTTACCACCTCTCCGCCCAGTCCCTCGACCAGCTTGACAATGGCCTCGATCGTGCCGCCGGTCGCGATCAGGTCGTCGATAATCACTACCTTCTGGCCCGGCTTGATCGAATCCTTATGCATTTCAATCACCGCGCTGCCGTACTCCAGGTCATACTCCATCGAAACGGTTTCGCAGGGGAGCTTCCCTTTTTTACGCACCGGCACAAATGCCTTGCCCAGGTTGTAGGCCACCGGGACGCCAAAAATAAATCCGCGGGATTCCGGCCCTACCACCACGTCAAAATCCAGGCCGGTTAACAGCTCCTGAATCCCGTCGATCGCGAGCTTCAGTCCCTTTGCATCCTGCAGGACGCTGGTTATATCGCGGAATATAATCCCTTTCTCAGGGAAATCCGGAATGCTTCTGACATAATCTTCCACCTTTTTCATGAAATCTTCCTCCATTCCCGCGCTTTTTCGCGCAGCTGTCTGTCGCCGCGGCGCACCCGGCCGCGAACGGTTTCATTATACAGCGGATTGCGGGCTGCCGCAAGTCCTTTTACGTCAAAAACCAGGCAGGCCGCGAGTATTCCCACGCGCGTTGTGCTGCGGTCTCTCACCGATTCCGGCGCTTGATACGGCAGTAATGCTGCACGACGATCTGCACCGTGCGCACGCCCCGGTATTCGTTGATCGACGGATAATAGACAAACCCCAAATCCACCGGGTTCGGACGGCCGTCGTAGAGGGCGGTCAGCGCCTCGTCTCCAAATTCGTCCCGTATGTATTGTTCCCATTCTTCGATATCTCCATAGTAGATCGCGTCTATGCGGCTGCCGTCGTCGTTCTCCGCCAGCAGCTTTAAAACGTTTCGGTTCTTACCGAGGATCCGCGCCGAATGCAGGGAAAAATGCTGCTCGGCAAACAGCGGGCGCCGGTTCCCTTTGCCGAACGGCTCCAGCAAATCCATCTCTTCAACGGCCCCCTCCGACCAGTAGCCGACCGGCGCCGCGGCGTCGATGCGCACGACCGGCCAAAAATCCTCCTCAGAAAGGCCGGTGTCTTCGTTGATCCGCCTCGTAAATTCCGCCAGATTTTCCCGCGCCATCGAAAGCCCGGCTGCCATCGGATGCCCGCCAAAGCGGCTTAAGAGGTCCCCGCAGGACTGGAGATGCTCAAACATGGAATACGCCTCGATCGACCGGCCGGACCCTTTTAACCCGGTCTCGGCCTCCACGATCACATACACCGGATGGCCGTAGGCCTCCCGCAGGCGTCCGGCGATAATCCCCGCCAGGCTCTCATGGCAGTCCGGCAGATAGACGACCATAACCGGCTGCCGGTATAATTTCTCCTGTTCAATCCGTTTCTTTCCCTGTTCTACGCCGGCCGCCGTCATATCCTTGCGGCTGTCGTTAAGCTGCTTTAGGGAGAGCGCCAATGGAAGCGCTTCCTCCATCGTCTCCGCAAGCAGCAGGGAGAAGGCCTGCTGCACCGTGGACAGCCGCCCGGCCGCGTTAAAGCAAGGCCCCAGTACAAAGCCGATATGGTATGCGCTCAGCCGGCCCGGGTCAAGGCCGGTGACCGCCATCAGCGCCCGCAGGCCCGGATTGGCCGTCCTTCGCAGAATACTCAGCCCGTCCCTTACAATCACCCGGTTTTCCCCGGTCAAATCCATCACATCGGCCACCGTGGCAATGGCCGCGTAGCTTAAAAGCTCGTCCAATTCCGCCGCATCAATCCCTGCCTGCCGATACAAAAGCTCGGCCAGCTTATAGGCGACGCCCGCGCCGCACAGCCCCTTATAGGGATAGGCGCAGTCCGTCCTCCGGGGATTCACAACCGCCCTGGCCGGCGGCAGCCTGTACTGCCGGCTCCCGTCCTCCCCTAATGTGAATGGAACCTCGTGGTGATCCGTCACAATCGTGACGATCCCCAACTCCTCGGCATAGGCAATCGGTTCCGGGGCCGCGATCCCGTTATCACAGGTAATGAGAAGCGCCGCTTCCTCCTCCTTCGCCTGCGCGACAATCCGCATGTTCAGGCCGTAGCCCTCCGCGACGCGGTCCGGCGTGTAGATCCGCGCCTGCCCTCCCAGCCGTGTAATCGTCTTATGAAGAATGAGCGCGGAAAAAATCCCGTCCACGTCAAAATCCGAAGCGATCCCTACCATCCGGCCCGCTTTGGCCGCTGCCAAAAGCAGCGACGCCGCCTGCTTTGCATCTTTTAAAAGGGACGGATCGTGCAGCGACTCCCTGGCGCCAAAAAAGTATTGTTCCAGCTCTTCTTTCGTTCGATAGCCCCGATTGACCGCCAGCTTGACTAACAGGGGGCTTACCCCTGTCGCGGCTGCCAATTCCCGGTAATCCGCCTTTTTATTTTCCAAAATCCATTTTTCTTTCATCGTATGTTCTCCTGTGTCGCCGGTCGGCCGCTTTCCCCGTCCGGACAAAAGCTTAAACGTCTTGCTTCCATAAATAGAGCAATGCTTCTGCCGCCCCTAAGTATAGCAAAAAAAGCTCCCCGTCACAAGCGAGGAAATTTGCAAATAATTGCCGTTATGATATGATAAAAATAATTTCAATTTTTGTATTTTACTTGTCCGCTTTCCCCTTGCTCAAACGTTTCTAAAGAGAGAGCAGGAAAACAGCCTGCGCCGTTTTTACCAAAGGAGATCTCTTATATGAATTTGATACGCAAAATTGCCAGGGGCGATACCGCCGCCCTGGAACAGCTCTATGAGCGGCACAAGACGGGCGTCTACCGCCTGGCTCTCTCGCTGACCAATGATCCCTATCTGGCGGAAGATATCACGCAAGATACCTTCCTGCGGATTCAGGAAAATGCCTCCTCCTATCGACGAGACAGCGGCGAAGCCGCCTGGATTTTTACGATCGCCCGCAACTTAACCTATGACTGTCTGCGCAGACGCAGCCGGGAACTCTGTAGCGATGTGTCGGCGTGGGAAGGCGGCGGCTCGGGAGGCGGCGTTTCGGGGGCCGCTTCCGGTGGGGAAGCCGCTGCCGGCAATCTGTATTTCCTCGATTTGCTTTCGGATTTATCTCCGGAGGAAAAAGAGCTTGTCTGCCTGCGAATTCTCGGCGGACTGTCCTGGCGTGAAATCGGCCGTATTACATCTCAATCGGCAGATGCCTGCCGCAAGCGCTACGAACGGATCCTGAAACGGCTGCGGGATCAGCTTAGCCGCCGGTAATGCCGGCCGGACACTCCTAAATCAAAATTATGAAAGGATTTTTCTTATGAAATATTCCCAACTCCGTGAAATAGAGTCACTTTTAATCCGCGCCGCCGACCAACTGCCCGGGCCGCAAAAGCCGGTTCCCATAGCCTCCTGCATGAAGCGCCCGGTCCGGCCGGCTCGGCCCTGGCGAACGGTTGCCACGGTCCTGCTGCTTCTCTGTCTCAGCGCGACCACCGCTCTGGCCGCGAGCCCACAGCTGCGCGATGCCGTCATTCGCTTTTTTACTTCCGGGACCGTGGAACAGCCGCCCGTGGACCTGCTAACCCCCGGTTCCGCCGGGGAGACAATCGCTGAGGAAACCGGTTCTCCTGCTGAAAATGATTCGGTTGACGGCAATCCCGCCGACCGCGTGCAGACGGTCGGCAGCCTGACATTGGTGCGGCCTGCCTCGCTCGACACCCATTTTTCCGCTTTCTATGTCAGCAGCGACGAGTACCTGGAATGGATTCGGACGCCTTCGGGGATCCCGCTTTTTGGTACCCGTCCCGATCATGCATCCCCGGTTTACTATGCCCTGGAAAACGGCGTATTGCAGGAAATCCGTCTTGAAAGCCACACGCTTACCGCTTCTGTACGGCTGGGAATATTGCCTGGCGTCATGGGACATGGCGGAGAAAAGGATTTCTGGGAGGTGGCGCTGCCGCCTATGCAGTTTACGGTAAACTGGCAGCAGTATGGGAATGATATTTTGATCGACAATACGGATACGGATGTCCGCTTTGATATCGGCAGCACATTCGGCGGCCTGCCAGCCGACTATGACGGCCGTTTTTACAGTCGCGCCATCCCCGGGCGTGGCGATGTCGTCCAGGTGTTTTTCAATTTCGACGGACAGCAGACGGAATATGAATACCCGTTCCTTTTGTATCTGGACGACGGACGCGTATCCGATCCCTTGGCCGGCATCGATCTGTCGGCTTATCCCTGCATCACGGAGCTTGCCCTCTCCGACGATCTGCTCCACGCAACGGCTCAGGCCGGAGCCGACCACGAGCATCTGCATCCGATCACAATCGATCTGGCAACCGGCTCAGTCACGGAATCTCCCTTGCCTGAACCGCCGCAGGCGGACTGTTATCTCTGGTTTCCGACCGGGGAGCATACGCTGTTTTATGGCGTCGGCGGCGACGATGATTTGACCGGTTACTGGTATGATACAGAAAGCGGCCGACAGACGCTTTTGTTCTCCGGTGCGGCCAGCCGCGCCTATGAGGACGGCTTCGCCGAATCCTACTATGAGTTCATCGGCGGCGGCTATGCCGTCTATTACGAAAAGGATTCCGTCTCCCTGCTTGACCTGCACGACGGTTCCTCTTTCCTTTTGGAAGGCGTCCCGAACAGCCGTCTGACAAACTTTTTCTTCAACCCGGATTTTACCGTGCTGAGCGTGACGATTTCGGCAGAGGACGGCCGTACGCAGCGTCTTGGCTTCATCGTCCTGGAAACGGGAGAAGCCGCTTACTTTGAGCGAGAGCTGCCGGACGGGATTCAGGAAGTTTCCGCCAGCTGGTACGCGCCCGGCGGGTATATGATACAGGCAGTGGACGAAGCGCGGGAAAGGTATTATTTATACTTATATGCCCTGGAGAATACTCCGTAATGCCAGGCCGGCATCCGCGTCTCTTCAGCCATGGCTTCTGCGCCGTATCAGCTCATACGCTTCATCCCGCAGCTGCCGGCTGAAAAAGCCCATCGCAGCGCCGTAGAGCCGCTCCCCTTTTGCGCCGGTTTGCGTGATCCCCTTCAGGTAAAAGCCGATCGTATACAGCGTAAAACGATAGATGGTCCGCCGGCGCCCGTTACTCTGCGTCATGGTTTTCTGCTCTTCATCCCGGCGGATTTCTTCGCAGTCCGCAAGACGCACCAGATTTACCAGCGGCTGGCCGCCCCGCATGTACACGTAGTGGGGCGATACCAGCACGCTGGCCGGCGTACCGTTGGAGCCCGGGCCTGTCATCTGGAAATCCATATGGCTGCCTGCCTCCCGGGCCGCCTCTAACATCTCCCGGGCCAGCTCCTCTTTCTCTCTCTCATCCATGCCGATCTGCTTTACCGCCTTGCGGATGCCCTTTTCCATACGCCCCGAGCGCAGACCCGGCAGCATAAGCAAAAGTATCACGCCGGTAATAAAAAGCCCCACAACGACGCCCGATACCGCCATCATGATTGCTTCCTCCGTGCTTCCGCCCATAAAACCCATCAGCCCGAACAGGACGGCTAAGATAATCACGGTAGCCGGGAGCACCTTCTTTGTCATCATCCCGACCGCACGGCGGCGGTAATCGCTCATCCATTTCTTTTCCTGCTCCAGCCATTCGTTAAAGTATGTGCCCATGTCTCCCTCCTCATTGCCTTTCGCACAGGGCATTTTGCACTTCTCTGCCCCGCCTACTCCATCCGATGTATAAACAGCCCGCTGCGCAGCTTCGGCTCAAACCAGGTGGATTTCGGCGGCATCAAGCGCCCGGCGTCCGCCACGGCAAACAGCTCTTCAATATCGGTCGGATACATGGCAAAGGCCGCCGCCATATCCGTCTCGCAGCGCCGCTTTAATTCCGAAAGTCCGCGGATCCCGCCGACAAAGTCGATCCGGCTGTCCGTGCGGGGATCGCCGATCCCCAAATACGGAGTGAGGATCTCCCGCTGCAAAAAGGCGACGTCGAGCCCCTCCACCGGATCTGCGGACAGATATTCCGGCCGCACCGCCAGGTGGTACCAGCTGCCGGACAGATAGAGGCCCATCTCCCCTTTCGCCTGGGGATGCACCTCTTTTTCGCCGCAGCCCGTAATCTGACATTTTTCATTCAGCCAGTCCAGAAATTCGCCCGGCGTCAGGCCGTTTAGGTCCCCCACTACGCGGTTATACGGAAGGATCCGCAGCTCTTCGGCGCAAAACACCACCGAGAGAAAGTAGTTCCACTCTTCGTCGCCCGTATAGTCCGGGCAGGCCTTTCGCCGGCGCAGGGCGGCCCGCACCGCCGACGCGGCCCGATGGTGCCCGTCCGCTATGTACAAAGCCGGTATCGCCGCAAAGCCCTCCGTAACCGCCTGAATCCACTCGGATTTTGCAATCTTAAAAATCCGGTGCCCGATTCCGTCCGGTGAAACAAAATCATACAGCGGCGTTTCTTGTTTTGCTTCCGTAAGGACCGCGCGAAGAGCTTCTCCGAACGACCGGCAGGCCAGGAAAATCGGCCCGGTCTGCGCCCCGCAGGCTTCGACGTGGCGCACCCGGTCCTCTTCTTTGTCGGCCCGGGTATTCTCGTGTTTTTTGACTACGCCGTTTATATAATCTTCTACCGCGGCACAGCCCACGATGCCGGTCTGCCGCCGCCCTTCCATTGTCAGCTCGTACAGATACAGGCAGGGCTCCTTTTCCCGGATAAAAATCCCTTCCTGTTCGGCCTCCCGCAAAAGCGCCGCCGCCTTTTCATATACCCGGGAATCGTATGCCGATACCTCCGGGCCGAAATTCACCTCGGCCCGGTCGATTTTCAAAAAAGACAGCTTCTCTCTGCGCACTTCCGAAAGCGCTTCCGCCCGGTTATAGACATCATAGGGCAGGGCCGCCACATGGGCCGCTGCCGCCGGAGCCGGCCGCAGCCCGGCAAAGGGTCTGATTGTCGCCATAGCCTTCCTCCGCCTATCCCAGAACGCGGATCCGCATCGCGCCGGGGATCTGATTCAGGATCGCCACAATCGCCGCCGTGTCATCGGCTTCTACATCCAGCATCGTGTAGGCGATCTGCCCTTTGCTCTTATTGGTCATATGGGAAATATTTACGTTGCACGAAGCCACGGCCGAGGTAAACTGGCCGATCATGTTGGGAATATTTTTATGGAAAATCGCAATCCGTTTCTCCCCTTTGGCCCGCTGGCCCAGGTCGCAGGCCGGCATATTGACCGAGTTGCGGATATTGCCGTTCTCCAGGTAGTCCACCAATTCATTGACCGCCATCACGGCGCAGTTGTCCTCCGACTCCTCGGTCGAAGCGCCCAGGTGCGGCAGCGCGATGCAGTTCTCCATCGCCAGTGTTTCCTCGTTAGGGAAGTCGCAGATGTAGCGCTTCACCTTGCCGGATGCCAGCGCCTGGTGCATGGCGCTGTTGTGCGTCAGCTCGTCGCGGGCAAAGTTTAGGATCACCACGCCGTCCTTCATCTTCTCGATGCTGTACATATTGAAAAAGCCCCAGGTATCCGGCAGCAGCGGCACATGGATCGTCAAATAGTCGCACTGGGCAAAGAGCTCATCCAGATTTTGCGTATAGCGCACGAAATTCGACATATGCAGCGCGCCAAAGACCGACAGGAAGGGATCGTAGCCGTAAACCGTCATTCCCAAATCGGCCGCCGCATTGGCCACCTCGACGCCGATCGCGCCCAGGCCGATCACGCCCAGCGATTTTCCGCGGATTTCACAGCCGGCGAACTGCTTCTTTCCTTTCTCGACTTGTTTGGCAATGCCCTCGCCGGTCAGGCTTTTGGCCCATTCGATCCCGCCGACAATATCGCGGGACGCAAGGAACAAAGCCGCCAGCACCAGCTCCTTGACGCCGTTGGCATTGGCGCCCGGCGTATTAAAGACCGGGATCCCCCGCTCGGCCAGCGCGTCGCAGGGAATATTATTGACGCCGGCTCCGGCCCGGGCCACGGCCAGCAGGCTGTCCGGCAGGGTAAGCTCGTGCATATCCGCGCTGCGTACCAGCACGCCTTCCGCGCCCTCTAAGGTATCCGAGCGCACATAATCCGCTGTCAGCAGACTTAGGCCCTTTTCGGAAATTGGGTTCAGGCAGTGAATTTTTCTCATAATCTCTTCCTCCTCGTTTTACCGCCGGTGGGCGGCCTCAAATTCTTTCATAAACGCTACCAATGCCTCGACGCCGGCCCGCGGCATCGCATTGTAGATGCTGGCCCGCATGCCGCCGACGCTCCGGTGCCCCTTCAGGTTTACCAGGCCGGCCGCGGTCGCTTCTTTGACAAATTCGGCGTCCAGCTGCAAATCCCCGGTCACGAAGGGAACATTCATCAAAGAACGGTCCGCCTTCACGACCGTTCCCTGAAACAGCTCGCTTGCATCCAGGAAATCATACAAAAGCTTTGCCTTCTCCTCGTTGCGTGTTTTCATCGCGGCAAGCCCGCCCTGGGCTTTCAGCCACTTAAACACTTTCCCGCAGATATAAATCCCGTACACCGGCGGCGTATTGAACAGCGAACCGGCGTCGGCCTGCGTCTTGTAGGCCAGCATGGTCGGCGTCCCCGGCAGTACCTCCTCCCGGATCAGGTCGTCGCGGACAATCGCAATCACCACGCCGGCCGGGCCGATGTTTTTCTGCACGCCGCCGTAGATGACGCCGTAGCGGCTTACCTCCATCGGTTCCGACAAAAAGCACGACGATACGTCGGCGACCAGATCCTTGCCCTTCGTATTCGGCAGCGTGTGATACTTGGTGCCGTAAATCGTATTGTTCTCGCAGATGTACACATAGTCGGCCTCCGGGCTTACCGGCAGGTCCGAACAGTCCGGGATATAGGAAAACGTCTTGTCCTCGCTGGAGGCGATACAGTTTGCCTTGCCGTATTTCGCCGCCTCCTTCCAGGCTTTTTTTGCCCACTGGCCGGTGACAATGTAGTCGGCCACGCGGTTTTTCATCAAATTCATCGGGACCGCCGCAAACTGCTGATAGGCCCCGCCCTGTAAAAACAGCACTTTATAATTCGAGGGAACCTGAAGCAGCTCTCGCAAATCCGCCTCTGCTTCCCCAATGATCGTATCAAAAATAGAGGAACGGTGACTGATTTCCATCACCGACATGCCGCAGCCGCGGTAATCCAGCATTTCCGCCGCCGCCTCCTTCAGTACTTCCTCCGGCAACACGGCCGGTCCCGCTGAAAAATTATATACTCTCGCCATTGTGCATCCTCCTCATCGCTCCTGGCATTGCCTGTATCTTCCGGACATATCTTCTATATATATGCCCGGTGGCGGGCAAATGTGTCGCGTTATTACAATTTTCTCACTTTAATGCAGTAGCGGGGCAATGTGCCCGCATTCAGAAATAGCCGCCTACCTAAAAGCAAGCGGCCTGTGCGGCGGCACATTTACCATTTGTCAAATAATTTGCCAAAGCATAAACGGTCGCCGCACCCGTTTCCTACTACTCCTCGTCCGGCTTCTCCACATCAATGATGGCGGTCTTGTCCATCGTGATCCGGCAGTGCCGGTCGTTTCCGAATTCCACGATCACATCCTCGTCCGTGATATCGAGCACAATCCCGTAAAAGCCGCTGCTGGTCTTGATTGCGTCGCCGACGGCCAGATTTTCCATCAGCGCCTTCAAGCGTTTCTGCTCCTTCTTCTGCGGCCGTCCCATGAGCCAGAACATACCGATAATAAATACCGCGTAGACCGCGATCAATCCCCAGCCCATGCCTCCTGCCGCTTCCATCAAAATTGCGTTCATATAATTCCTCCTTCTTGCCCGTGTTTTCAGGGCGTTTTATTCGCCCTTGCGGCGTTTCCCTGCCCCGTATTCCCGGGCGTTCCTGATTTTTATTGTGCCTGCTCCATTCCGGCAAGCTTTTGTTTTTTATACTCCGGATAGCGATGCTCCTCAATCGCCTGGCGGATCTCCGTCATCATCGTATTATAGAAATACAGATTATGAAGCACGCACAGCCGCATCCCCAGCATCTCTCCCGCCTTCAGCAAATGGCGGATATACGCCCGGCTGTAACGCCTGCAGGCCGGGCACCGGCAGCCCTCCTCGATCGGGCGCTCGTCGAGCTGGTATTTGGCGTTAAAGAGGTTCCGTTTGCCGTGGTTGGTGTACACATGGCCATGGCGGCCGTTGCGCGTCGGGTAGACGCAGTCAAAAAAGTCCACGCCCCGCTCCACCGCCTCCAGGATATTGGCCGGCGTGCCCACGCCCATCAGATAGACCGGCTTCTCCTTCGGCAGCTCCGGAACCACCGCCTCCAAAATACGGTACATCTCCTCATGGCTCTCGCCGACCGCCAGGCCGCCGACCGCGTAGCCGTCCAAATCAAGCTCGCGAATCTGCCTGGCATGAGCAATCCGGATGTCCTCATAGGTCCCGCCCTGGTTGATGCCGAACAAAAGCTGCCGCGGGTTCACCGTATCGGGCAGGGCGTTCAGACGCGCCAGCTCCTTCTTGCAGCGCTCCAGCCAGCGGGTGGTGCGCGCCACGCTATGCTCCACATATTCCCGGGACGAGGGATTGGGGATGCACTCGTCAAAGGCCATGGCGATCGTCGAGCCTAGATTGGACTGGATCCGCATGCTCTCCTCCGGCCCCATGAAAATCCGCCGCCCGTCCACGTGGGAGTTGAAGGTCACGCCCTCCTCCTTGATCTTGCGCAGGGACGCCAGGGAAAACACCTGGAAGCCGCCGGAGTCCGTTAGGATGGGCTTATTCCACGACATGAAACGGTGCAGGCCGCCTAAGCGCTTGACCGTCTCGTCGCCGGGGCGCACATGGAGATGGTAGGTGTTGGACAGCTCGACCTGCGTCCCGATCGCTTCCAGATCCTCTGTCGAAACCGCTCCCTTGATGGCGGCGGCTGTGCCTACGTTCATAAAAACCGGCGTCTGCACGGTTCCGTGGACGGTCGTAAATGCGGCGCGTTTCGCGCTGCCGTCCATTGTTATTATTTTATACATAAATGTGCCTGTTTTCAACCCTTACTTTTTATAAATTACGCGGAGTATTCTTCGTCCGCCAGAGCCGCCTGAATCATGATGGCGCACTCAATCCGTTTTTTCTGCATCTCGCAGCCAATATCGTAGGCGTCGGTGATCGAGCCGTGGAAATGGTAGGAATTGGCCGCGCAGCCGCCGCTGCAATAGAAGCGGGCAAAGCAGTTTTTGCATTTTTCCTTTGCGTATACGTTGCACAGCTTGAATTCGTCCCGCACGGCTGTGTTGGTGATCCCTTCGTCTACGTTTCCCAGCAGGAATTCCTCCTGGCCCACGAACTGGTGGCAGGGGTAAAAATCGCCCCAGGGCGTTACTGCGAGATATTCGGTGCCGGAGCCGCAGCCGGACAGGCGTTTGGCTACGCAGGGGCCCTGGCTTAGGTCGATCATGAAATGGAAGAAGTTAAAGCCGCGGCCTTCTTTTTTGCGCCGAATGTACTCGACGGCCAGCTTATCGTATTCCGCGAGAATCTGCGGCAGGTCCTCCTCGCGGATGGCGTAGGGCTCGGAGGCCGGGGATACCACCGGCTCGATCGACATCTGGTCAAAGCCTAAGTCGGCAAAGTGCAGGACGTCCCCCGCAAAGTCGAGGTTGTAGCGGGTAAAGGTGCCGCGCACGTAATATTGGCCCTGGCGGCTTTTGGCAAATTCCTGGAATTTGGGGACGATATGCTCGTAGCTGCCTTTGCCGTTTCGGAACGGGCGCATGCGGTCGTTGACGGCGGGACGGCCGTCTAAGCTCAGCACGACGTTGCTCATCTCGCGGTTGCAGAATTCCATGATTTCGTCGTTTAACAGCACGCCGTTGGTCGTGATCGTGAAGCGGAACTTTTTATTGCATGCTTCTTCGCGGGAGCGACCGTAGCGCACGAGCTCTTTTACGACGTCCCAGTTCATCAGGGGCTCGCCGCCGAAGAAGTCTACTTCTAAATTGACCCGGTTCCCGGAGTTGGCAATCAGAAAATCCAGCGCTTTTTTGCCGACCTCGAAGCTCATCAGCGCCCGGCGGCCGTGGTATTCTCCTTCTTCGGCGAAGCAGTAGCGGCATGCCAGGTTGCAGTCGTGGGCTACGTGGAGGCAGAGCGCTTTTACTACCGTCTGGCGCTTTTTGAAGTCGGCGACGTACTGCTGGTATTCGTCTTTTGTAAACAGCATTTCCTGCGCGGCCAGCTCCCGGATCTCCCTAAGGGCCTCGGCGGTTTCGCCTGCTCCGTAGACCGGGGCCAGGGCGGCTTCGATTTCCTCTTCGGAATGTTCTTCATACATGGCAATGGCATCGTATACTACATCGTCTACCACATGGACCGAACCGCTGCATACGTCCATGACAATGTTATAGCCGTTGTTTTTATACTGGTGAATCACCTGAGTTCCCCTTTCAAAACGCAGGGACACGGGCCCAAGGCGCCGTGTCCCCCTGCTTAGCTGTACCTTTTGTCAAATGATTATTTCTGGTTCTCGCAGCTCTGGTTGCCTACCGTGCAGGACGTCTTGCATGCCGACTGGCAAGAGGTCTGGCACTCGCCGCAGCCGCCCTTTTTCATGGTGTTTTTTAAGGTATTTGCCGTCAAGGTCTTGATCTTTTTCATAAGTTTTCTCCTCCGAATCTATGGGTTCAGTGCTCATTGCGGCCATTATAGCATAAAGGGCCGGGAAACGCAAGGGAAAGATTGTCTGCGCGTTAGCCGGCAAAGATGTTCTCAAAGATTGTCCGTTACTTTTCATGGGATGGGGGAATCGGGTATGAAAATAAGGGGCTCCCGACTGTTAATGGGTAAGAATGCGAATTATTTTTAAATTGTAAACGGCCGAAATCTGTAATATGATAATTGCGTTATCGTCCCCATACTGGTGACAGAAAGGGAGGGTCTTGCGTTGGAAGCATTTTTGTCATTTCTCGGAACTGTCATGGTTCACGTAGTACGAAGGGGAAGTTATCAGAAGGTACTCTCTGTCATTCATGCGGCACGCCTTTTTGGATCAATCGTTCCAGCCCTCGATCCGGATCAGCATCTGTCTGGTGAGCGCGTAAGCGCCGACCGGGAAATCGCGCTGGTCCGCCGTGTTGGAGCAGACGAGGTAGTCCACTATGTTTCCGGCCTCGTCGGTCAAAACTTCGGTGATGAGGACCGTATGGCTCCAGCCCTCGTCCTCTCCATAACCCATATGGATTACGTCGCCGGCCCGGCCGCCGTAATAAGGGGCGTCGGCCACGGCTGCCAGCCCTGCGCCGCCTTCATTGCCGCGCACGTAGGAAAGAAAGCCTTCGACGCCGGTCCAGGACGCGGAGCGTCCCGATGCTCCCGCGCGGTTGTTGGGCGAGCGCCCATACCATTTCCACACGGCTCCTCCGGTGGTATCCATCGGGATCCCGCCCGCCAGCAGGCATTGGGAGACGAAATTCTGGCAGTTGCCGCCCGAGCCGCTGTAGTCCGCCCACTCCGGGTTGCGGCTCAGCGCCCATTGCCTAGCGTAGTCTACGGCCGCGGCGCGGTCATAGGGGTGGCCGCAGTCTAAGGTTTCCTGTTCCGGCTTTTGTTCCCTGCGCGCTGTTAAAAGCTGTCGGGCTTGTTGCAGGAGGAGGCCTTTTTGTTCCTCGACAATGCGGATTGCTTCTTCCGGCTCCAGGGGATCTTCGGTGAAAATCGGCCGCATGACCGCCCAATACATGCCGTCCCACTGCATATGCTCGTTCAGACGCCAGCCGTTTTCGGTCGAAACCAGGGCAAAGCGGTGGTACACGCCGCTGCTCTCGGAATCGACGCCCGGGCTGCAGGCGAAGTTCTGGCAGTTGTTCTCCGTGAGCACTACCAGGATTTCTCCGTTCTCCTGTTCTTCTGCGGACTGCACGGTTAGCTCGTATGTGTAGTGCAGCAGCGATAAATCTGCCCGCTGCATCTGGCGCAGCGCAATCTGGTATTCCCAGGCGACGCGGTTGATTACGGCCTGGATTCCCGCAGGGTCGGCGAAATAGCCGGACGGGTCCGCGGGGGCGAGGGCAGACAGGGATTCGTAGTATAAGTTCAGGAAGGAAAGAAGCAGCTTTTGCTGCTCGCCGGAAAGCCCGGTATCCCCTGCCGCAAAGAAGCCTTCGCCGTGGGTGTGCGGCGTTTCGGTGGCGGGCATTGTGGCGGGCGCGTCGGGTATGCCTCCTGAGGCTGCGCCGTACGCTCCCTCGGCCGCTTCTGTGCCTGGAACCGCAGCTGGCGCGTCTGCCGTCTCTTTGGCGGGCGGAGCCGGGCCGGGCGCGTCGGCCGACCCTTTGGCATCCGGAGCCGGGCCGGGCGCGTCTGCCGACCCTTCGACGTCCGGCAACGCGCCTGGTTCGCCCTCTGCCGCCGACGCTTCTTTGGCGCGCGTTTCCTGGCCGGGGTTATTTTCCGAAAAAGGCCGGCAGCTGCCCGCAAGGCTTACGGCCAAAACGAACGAACATACCGCGCACATAAGACGTAGCTTTCTGCCGCGTGATGCGAGGGCTTTTTCTTGTCCGCACGGCATTCGCCGTTTTTCTTTTCCATGCGGCGTTTGCTTTTTCTCGTTTTGATCTGCCGTTATCGGTTCCTTTCTCTCGATCCATTGCATTTCTTTTTTCATCCTGTCTCCTGTTATTGCCATATTTTAACCGGTTCTCTTTTCAGGATACCATGTGCTTCGCATATGGCCCCGACGGGGGGATGCGCACGATTCGCTGAGGTGTTTGTTCGTCCTTCGGACGAACGCGAATCGGCGCTGGTATGATGTCTGGCGACATCACGTCATGTACTCCGCACATGCCCCCTCCGGGGGATGCACACGATTCGCTGAGGTGTTTGTTCATCCTTTGGACGAACGCGAATCGGCGCTGGTATGATGTCTGGCGACATCATACCATGTGAAGCGGGCTTGAAGTCAACGGGTTCATATTTTTTTCACATTTCGAGCTACGGTTTTGCCGCGCAAATCGACTGGTAATTGACTTCCTATTATGTGTTGGGTACAATGGGAATATGATGCCAGGGGCTGTGAAAAACTCCCTAAAAAGACAGCGTAAAAAAACTACTCCATTTTCCAGGATGTCTTAGCTAAAGCAACAGAAAAGAGATATTATTTATGTTGCCGGACGAGAAAATAAAAAACTCCAAAGAGCTGGAATTTTCCATATTTTGCATTGAACATGTTGCCGCAAAGCTCAATGTGGATGCCAAACGGGTTTATCAGACGTTTACTGCAAGCGGTATTCTGAATGGTTATATCGTGCCGGAATATGAAATTCTGCATACCCAGAGCCGCGAATACATTGTAAATGACCTCCTTGATGTGATGGAAGAAAGGGGGGTAAAGGTATGACTCTCTATCATGGTTCCTACTTAGAAATTGCGGAGCCGGATTTGGCCCATTCCCGCCCCCATGTGGATTTTGGGCGAGGTTTCTATGTGACGCCATTGTATGAACAAGCGGTCAAATGGTACGGCAAGTTTAAACGCAAAGGAAAAGATGGAATTATATCTAAGTATCTATTTGATGAAAATCAGGAAAGTAAATTGATAACGCTAAGATTTGATTCCTACTCAGAGGATTGGTTGAAATTCATACTAAACTGCCGCAGTGGGAACGATACAACGGATTATGACCTTGTGATTGGCGGTGTCGTCAACGATCGAGTGTTAAATACGGTAGAACTGTTTTTTGACGGTTTGATTGATAAGGCCGAAGCAATCAACCGCTTGCGCTATGAGCAGCCAAACCTGCAAATCTGCTTTTGCACAGAGAAAGCGCTGAGGCTGCTGCATTTTGAAGGGAGCGAATGGATATGAATGCCAATCCGATTTTACTTCAGAAAAAATACTGTCGTATAATTGAGTGTTTCGCCAAACAGCAGAGTATCTCGCTGGATGCGGCGCTGGACTTTTTCTATCGTTCCGAAGTCTATCCGTTGATCCGGGACGGTGTTTCCGATATGCACTGTATGAGCGATGCATATCTGGCGCAAGAATACCAAACGAAACATTGATTACAAATATCGAAACCCGCCAAACCTCCGCGGTTTGACGGGCGTCGCCAAAGCGGCGGCCCCCCGTTCCTGCGTTGCGGGGCCGCCCCCTTCACCTGGCAAGCTTCCGGCTTTACGAAAATACCGTATGCTGTTTCCGATACCCGTCGTTATCCTTCAGCCGCAGTTCGCTCTCGACCTGCGCCAGCTGCCGTTCCAGTTTTTCCTTCTCCGCCTCGTCGTCGCAGATACGCAGCTTCTCCTTCAGCTCCTGCCGCTTCTTTTTCAGCTTCTCAATCTCCCGATCGACCTTATCCGTATTGGCGGTGCATTTTTCCGGCTTCCCGGCCTTCTCCGGTTTCCCGGCATCTTCCGGCTTATTGGCCTTCTCCGGCTTCCCGGCATCTTCCGGCCTATTGGCCTTCTCCGGCTTCCCGGCGTCCTTTCCGTCCTCAGGCCCATCCGGCCTCCTGCCGCCCGTCGGCGCCGCCTTAGGGGCCGCGTCTCCCGGAATATATTCATCCAATTCAGGCGTCGCTTCCCGCCTGGCATTCTGCGCCGCGAAGGCTTCCCTTTCCCTTCCTTCCTCCCTGAGCGCCCGCTCCCTCGCCGCCTTTTGCAGCGCCTCCTGCAAGCCGGCCGTCTGCGTCCCTGCGTAAATTCCCTGTACTCCCATCTGCGTAATCCTCCTGTCTGCCTGTAACTCCCGGACTGCTTTGCTTCCAGGATCGCTTTGCTTCTGCTACCCATTTTAATCCCTGCCGACAGGATTGCAACCGACTTGTCACGAACAGCGAAGGAAATGCTGTGAAATGATTCCGGTATCTTTAAAACAAATCCTCCCCCTCCTTTGCCGCCCCCATCGCCGCATAAGTAACCTCATTCGGTTCGTCCAGCTTCACCTCAAACGGCAAACCATGGCGCCGCAGCGCCTGTCGATAAAAAATCCCCGTCGCCGTGCTAAGGTCCATGCCCAGCGCCTTAAAAAGAGCGGCAAAGCTCTCATTTCAGCTCTGCCGCCCTTCTATATTAAACCCATATGCGCCCGACAGCGCACATCACCAAAATTCGCAATCCGGCCAGCAGCGCACCACCGCCAGGATTCGCAATCCAACCCAACGGCGCGCCATCACCGGTATTCCCAATCCCGCCTGGCATCTCACCGCCGCCAGCATTCCCAATCCGCCCCGTCGGCCTGCGCACGACGCAAAGCTAGTCCCTTAAAACTCAAATCTTACGCGCCGCCAAGTTCCCCGCCGCAATCGCCTCCGCGATATTATACGGCCTGTTGCAGTCGCCCACCGGAATCACCTCGAAATCCGCAAGCTCCTCCTGCAAAGAAACATTCCGCAGCAAATCCGACGCGTCGATCACCGTATCGCAGTCGATCGTCAAATCAATGCCCAGCTCGCCACGGATCGTCACCGTTCCCTCGCCCACAGCCGTCACCGACGCATTCGGCCATACCTGCGTGCCTCTCGCATACAGCATCGGCAGCGTAAACGTCTTGACCCAGGCCGACTGGCCCTTGTCGAGCATGCCCTTCGCCTCCGGCGTCACAATCGTCACATGCTTGCCCTGCGCCACCAGATACTGCGCCGCATCCACCGCCTGTACGTTACCGCCCAGGATCGTCACATGCTCCCCGATCTCAGCCGCCGTAATCTCCTCGATCGAGATCACGTTCGTCGCGCCGCTCGCCTTCAAGCCCATCTCCGGCCGCTGGCCGCCCGCCGCCAAAATAACCGCATCCGGCGCTTCCTGCTTCACCAGCTCCGCCGTCACCTCCGTTCCCGTCACGACCGTAACGCCCTTCAGCTCCTGCTGGCGGACCAGATACTTGCACAAATCCTCCAGATTCTCATGCGGCCCCTTAATCATCGCCGCAAACGGCAGCAAGCCGCCCAAAGCTCCCCGCTTCTCATACAAAGTAACCGTATGGCCTCTCTGCGCCGCGATGCGGGCCGCCTCCATGCCGGCCGGACCGCCGCCGACCACCATGACCTTCTTCGGCGCGCTCGCCGGGGTCGGCACATCGCCCTCCGGCATCGCCTCCCGGTACGCCCGCTGCGTGCACGCATTCACACGGCAATGCTCATACACCTTGCCCTCGTCGTCATAATCAAAATGGCAATGCAAGCAGCGCGTGCAAGGCGCGATCTCATCCAGACGGCCCTCGCGCAGCTTATTCACATACTCCGGATCTACGGTCAAAGGCCTTGTCATCAGCAAGAAGTCGCACTTGCCCTCCTTCAAAGCATCCTCAAACAGCTTCGGCGCATGAGCCGGGTCCATATAGGTAACCGTGCCAACCGGGATATTTACCGCTTCCTTGATCTCCTTCGCCACATTTAACATCATACCGCAACCGGAATGGTTGGCCATCAGCTTGCCCTGGAAATGACGCGAGAAGTCAAACTGCACGCCGTTCGCCGCCGTACCCTCGATCCCATAACCCGTAAAATACAGGTCGGAAGCAAACTGGTTTACATGCATCCGGAACACGCCCAGACGGACATGCAAGCTGCTCGCGCCGTACTCCTCCAATACGCGGCAAATCTCGCAGTTCTCCTCCACGGTCGTGGACAGCGCGCGATCGCCCAGGTTAATATCGTTTTCCTCGATCCCGTTGATCAAAACCTGCACCGGGAAATCCGCGCCGCACGCGCCCTTGATCCCCTTGATAATTTCGCCCACAAAGCGCGCCCGGTTCTCAAACGACTGCGGCCCGTACTGATCCTCGCGGTGGTTTCTCTGCCGCGAGAAAAACGCCTGGCCAATGTTATTTCCAGCCGCGTTGATCTCCACCGCGTCAAAGCCCTGCTCCTGCATATACTTCGCGCCATCAATAAAATCCTGCTGCAGCTGCGCCACTTCTTCCGCGCTCAGATGCTCCGCGTAAGCCGACTCATACTGCGCCGCCGTGGCCGGATCAAAGCCGGAGAACTTCTGTCCCATGCAGGACAGCTGATAGCCGACATAGCCGCCCGCATCGTGCACCGCCTTGGCAATCTGCGCCAAAGGAGCATCCTCCCTGTTGGGCTTGTTCGGTCTGCCAAAATGCGGAAGGGCATTCACAAAATCCTCCACCCATACCATCTCCACGCCGCCCTTGGCAAAATTGCTGTAGTACGCACAGATTTCCTGCTCATTCTTTCCGGTATCCGAACCGGCCGCCGACTTCACCATACGGTGGTTCAGCGTCAAGCCGCCAAACTTCCAGCTCGAAAACAGCGTCTTAAAATCCGTATTCGGATCGCGATAACCCTTTAACCATAGAACTGCTGCAATGATAAAGACCCATACCAAATCT